>JBJEKE010000305.1:0-8748 GCA_051878475.1 Muribaculaceae bacterium
TGGGCAGATAAGGGAATTGACCTATGGCCTAAAGGTTGACCGATACAAGAACCATAACATAGAACTTGTGGTTGACAAACTAAAGGTTTCGGCCAAGGACGACAAACGCCTAAGTGAAACTGCCGAAGTGGCATTCAAACAAGGCGATGGCCAGCTGATGGTTGTGGATTATGAAACCGGGGAAACAGCATATTACAGCAAGACACTTATGGATCCCGTGTCGGGACTGTCGTACAGAGAGCCGGCGCCACATAATTTCTCGTTTAACTCGCCGTTGGGAGCATGCCGTAAGTGCAAAGGTTTGGGCTATGTGAATATCGTTGACCGCGAGAAATTGATTCCTAACGATGCCATTTCGATTTACGACGGAGGAATAGTGGCATTGGGCAAGCATAAGAACTCGCTGATATTTGCTCAGATAGGCGCGATATGCGAACGCTATGGCTGTACTCTCAAGACTCCTATCCGCGATTTGCCCGAAGAAGCCGTTGACGATATACTGAACGGCACCGACGAGAATTTGCATTTGCGCGACTCGATAATGGAATACAGCCAATATGCCGTGAGCTACGACGGATTGGTGAAGTATATTGAGATGCAGCAATCGGATGATGCATCGTCGCAGGCTCAGAAATGGGCTGGGCGCTTCTTCAGCACCACCGAATGCCCTGAATGTAAGGGCGCACGGCTTAACCGTGAGGCTTTGCACTTCAGAATTGCCGGCAAGAATATTTCTGAACTGTCGGCAATGGATATCAATGAACTGTATGAATGGATGAAGGCATTGCCGTCGAAACTATCGCCACAGCAGCAGATAATAGCTTCAGAGATACTTAAGGAGATTAATGGCCGTCTCGGCTTTCTGCTCGATGTGGGTCTCGATTATCTTTCGCTGAACCGTGCTTCGGCAACGCTGTCGGGCGGAGAGAGCCAGCGCATCAGACTTGCCACACAGATAGGCTCGCAGCTTGTGAATGTGCTTTATATTCTCGACGAACCGAGCATTGGCCTTCATCAGCGCGACAATAAGCGTTTGATTGATTCGTTGAAGAAGCTGCGTGATGCTGATAACTCGATAATTGTGGTTGAACACGACAAGGAGATAATGCAGGAATCTGACTATATTGTCGACCTGGGCCCGTTTGCTGGCCGTAAAGGTGGCGACATCGTGTTTGCCGGAACACCGGCGGAGATGCTTGCCTCGGATACACTTACGGCAAAATATCTGAATGGCGTGAAACGGATTGAGATACCGAAGCTGCGAAGAGTCGGAAATGGCAAATTCATTGAACTGTGCGGTTGTCGTGGCAACAATCTGAAGAACATAGATGTAAAGATACCGCTTGGAATGATAGTATGTGTCACCGGTGTGTCGGGCAGCGGAAAATCGAGCTTGATAAACGGCACGCTACAGCCCATTCTTAGCCAACACTTCTATAGGTCGCTTACCGAGCCGTTGCGTTATGATTCGATTAAGGGCATGGAGAACGTTGACAAGGTGATAACTGTCGACCAGTCTCCGTTGGGACGTTCGCCACGCTCTAATCCTGCAACATATACCGGTGTGTTCACCGATATCAGAAACGTGTTTGTCGGTCTGCCCGAATCGAAGATTCGCGGCTATAAACCTGGGCGTTTCTCGTTTAATGTTTCGGGTGGACGCTGTGAGGTGTGCAAGGGAAACGGCTATAAGACTGTTGAGATGAATTTCCTTCCGGATGTGTATGTGCCGTGCCCTGAATGTGGGGGAAAACGTTATAATCGTGAGACTTTAGAGGTGCGATTCAAGGGTAAGTCGATTGCCGACGTTCTCGACATGACGATTAACCATGCTGTTGAATTCTTTGAGAATGTCCCGGCTATTTTGTCAAAGATAAAGGTCATTCAAGATGTGGGACTTGGCTACATCAAACTTGGACAACCCTCGAGCACTCTGTCGGGAGGCGAGAGCCAGCGAATAAAACTTGCAACTGAGCTTGCCAAGAAGGATACGGGAAATACTGTGTTTATCCTCGACGAACCTACGACAGGCTTGCATTTCGAGGATGTGAATGTATTGCTTGGTGTGATGAACCGTTTGGTGGAGAAAGGCAACACGATAATTGTGATTGAGCACAATCTTGATGTTATAAAGTGTGCCGATTATATAATCGACATGGGGCCTGAAGGAGGGCGAGAGGGTGGACGTGTAGTGGCCTGCGGAACACCGGAAGAAGTGGCTTTGTCAAGTGAATCGAGAACATCTTCATTTATCGCCGAAGAATTGAAAATTAGCTGAAAATCGGCACAAATTCCGATTAAAACAATAGAGAATATATATGAATGCCTGGCTGAGAGTCGGGCATTTTTGTTGAAAAACACCCCAATTTCTGCTTTTCTGACCAAAAATTGCTGAAGTTAATTGTTTCGTGTGTAAAACGTTATATATTAATATGTTAGGCCTGAAAATACTATAAAGATATAGGAGGTTAACTCGTTTAGAATTGAAAATTTGAATTTTGTTGATTTACTGTCGGGAATATCGATTAATTTTTTGAAATTCAATATAATATTTACAATTGCAACTGAAAATTTGCATAGCTGAAGCAGTTCTGATATGTAAACAATGTGGAATTGGGATTTGGGAATAGTCTAATATTTACAAAAATGAATCAATTTTTTGCTAAGAAATAGATGAAAATCGGATGTATATATGCAAATTCATAAATGCAACACTGATACAATTACTCTCGGATATGTCATTTAAATTATTTAACTATGAGCTATAAACTGCTGAAAACCAATAAAATATACTCTAAACTTAATGTATTAATTAAAATATTGTGCTATTGGCGCCGGTTTTGTTTGTGATGTATTAATATAACTTGCGTAAATACTTGCAAACCA
Source organism: Muribaculaceae bacterium (assembly GCA_051878475.1). Classification (GTDB taxonomy): domain Bacteria; phylum Bacteroidota; class Bacteroidia; order Bacteroidales; family Muribaculaceae; genus SFRY01. The sequence continues at coordinate 2,887 of JBJEKE010000305.1, forward strand.
GCTATATAGTATAATAATATAAAGTAACAGATTAATATAAGTCATATCAATTCATCCCCTTTTGATGAAAAATTATTTGAGCCTGGTTTTGACGATTTGCAAAAATAAATTTGGAATATATAATTCTTTGTTTTATTTTTGCAATAACGATTAACCGAATTTAATTCATTGTTGTAAACAGTAAAATGGACATAGTTCAGCGCATAAAAGCGTTCATTTCATCGTCAGGTATTTCGGTTTCGCAATTTGCGGATACTAGTTTCATACCCCGCCCTACCGTTTCACAATTGCTCAATGGGAGGAACAAGAAAGTGAGCGATGAGATAATTACCAAAATCCATAAAGCTTATCCTAAGCTTTCCATTAGTTGGCTTTTATTTGGAGAAGGTGATATGTATATTGGTTCATCATCAGATTCTAATACAACAGAACAATCTAATGATTCAGGCGGGCAGCAATCGTTCTTCAGCTCGCCTTTCCGAGTGTCGGCGCAAGGCTTTGAAGAAACAGTATCAGATGATTTTACGGGAGAGGTATCTGCTGTGGAAAGCATTAAGCCTAACGATATTTCGTTAGGCTCCATTATTGAGGGATCTTCACCTATGCCTGATTCTTCTTCGGCCACCGACCGCAAGGTTGTTAATATTATAGTTTTCTATTCTGATAACAGTTTTGAATACTTTAGGCCGGCCCAAAAGTAATAATGCAGCCCACAAGAAAGGCGCCCCGCGGAGCGCCTTTTTTATGATGTATGCTGAAGAATTATCCCAGAAGAACTTTAAAATTGTCGGTAAGCATCTTTACAGAGATTGCCAGAAGTACAATCCCGAAGAATTTGCGACTTATGTAGATGCCTCCGGTACCGATTATCTTGGCTACTCTATCAGTGGATTTCACTACGAGAAACACCCACAGCATATTGAAAACCAACCCAAGGATGATGTTTATTTCGTGATATTGGGCACGTAACGACAGCAGTGTGGTGAATGCGCCGGCTCCAGCAATGAGCGGGAACACTAAAGGCACAAGAGTTGCCGATTTTATGGGGCCTTGGTTCTTGAATATTTCAACATCGAGCAGCATCTCGAGCGACATCAGGAATATTACGATTGCGCCGGCTATGGCAAATGCGCTGATGTCGATTTTGAATAGTTGCAACATTAGGTCGCCTCCATAGAAGAATCCAATAAGCAGTCCGCCGGAAATCGCCGTGGCTTTGATGGCGTTAACTTCCCTGCCTTGCTGTTTTAGGTTGATTATGATGGGAACAGAGCCCAGAATATCGATTACTGCAAATAGGATGATGAATGCGCTGACTGCTTCAAGAAGGTCGAATGAGAACATGATGATTCCTTATTTTTTGCAAAAATAAAAACATTGCGCCAATAATACAAACGTATTAACGGCGCAATGCATAAAACTTTTTGCCCGAAGGACATCTTACTTTATGTTGTTCCTTACTTCTTCAAGAAATTCGGTCATCTTCCCGGAGTTATGGTTCACGATAATTTCGTTGAGGCGCGAGAGCTGGCTCTGGATTTTAGCCAACTGTGCAGGAGTGTTTGGGTTGAAGAGGATTTCGGAAAGCAGGAAGTCGTCTTCCGACATCAGGCCACGCGCAATTGCCATATGGCGTTTGAATGTGGTTCCCGGTGCATCTTGATGCTTCATAACGCTGGCAAAGACAAGAGTTGAGGCAAACGGGATTGAAAGCGAGAATGCAATGGTCTCGTCGTGTTCTTCGAATGAATATTCGAAGATGTTGAGGTGCAGCTGGTTGTACAGGTCTTTAAAGAATACCTTGCCCAGATGGTCGCTCTCTGAGATGATTATGGCATTTTCGGTAGAAAGGTTGCTTAGCGAGGCAAAAGTGGGGCCAAACATTGGGTGAGTGCTCACGAAGCGATGCTTGCAGTTGGCGTAGAATTCAGGCAGGCCGGTTTTCACCGAAGCTATATCGGAAATAATACACGAATCGGAGATGTAAGGCATCACCATTTCGAAGGCCTTCAGAGTATATTTCACCGTTACTGCATTAATGAGAAGGTCGGGGTTGAATTCCTTAATTTCCTCGAGACGGGTCATTCTCTGAGTGTTGAACGTAAACCGCAGTTTGTCAGGGTTGGTGTCGAAAATGGCAACTTCATGGTGCATGTTCAGCACATCACTGAAGAATGTGCCCATTTTACCGGCACCTATGATTAAAATCTTCATTTTGCTTATTTTATACGGTTGTTGAGAACTTCAATTTGCTGGCGCACCGACTCCTCGTGAATGGCTTGGAGAACAGTCTTCATGAATTCACCGCTCATGCCCATTTCTTCAGCGGCTTTGATGCGGGTCTTCAGGATGTCGTCGTAACGGCCGGTCTGCAGTACAGGCATACTGTGTTCCTTTTTGTACTGGCCAATTTCGCGCGACACTCGCATTCGCTTGTTAAGGGTCTCGAGGAGCTCGTTGTCGATGCCGTCGATTTGCTGGCGCAACAACGACAGGTTCTCGGTTGATTGCGTGGTATCGCGTATAACAAGCATATTGAGTATAAAGTTCAGTACATCGGGAGTAACTTGCTGGCTCTTGTCGCTCCATGCGCAATCAGGGTCGCAGTGCGATTCGACGATAAGGCCGTCGAAGCCCATGTCCATAGCTTGCTGCGAAAGTGGGGCAACGAGTTCGCGCTTACCACCGATGTGCGACGGATCACAGAATATTTGGATATTGGGGATGCGACGACGGAGTTCGATTGGGATGTGCCATTGAGGCAGATTGCGGTAGAGATGCTTGCCGTAGGCGCTGAAGCCGCGATGAATTGCTCCGATGTGGCGTATTCCGGCATTGTAGATACGTTCCATGGCTCCAATCCACAGTTCGAGGTCGGGATTTACCGGGTTCTTTACGAGCACAGTTGAATCGGTGCCTTTAATGGTGTCGGCTATTTCCTGTATTGCGAACGGGTTGGCTGTGGTGCGTGCGCCTATCCACAGGATGTCAACACCGGCATTGAGCGCTGCTTCCACGTGGGCTTTGTTGGCCACTTCTGTTGCAACATACATTCCTGTCTCTGATTTTACTCTCTTGAGCCATTCAAGGCCTTCAATACCTATTCCCTCAAAGCCTCCTGGTTTTGTGCGAGGCTTCCATATGCCTGCGCGGAATATCTTTATGCCGTTGCTGGCAAGGTTGCGGGCTGTTGCCATCACTTGTTCTTCGGTCTCGGCGCTACAAGGACCTGCAATTATTATCGGGCGTTTTGAGCTGATTCCTTCGAGCTCTATCGGTTTGATGTCTTCAAGTGTCATGATATGTATTTATTTTTTGAGATTTATAATTCTGGTTAGGGCTTCATTCATATTTTCCTCGTTTGCGCACAGTGAAATGCGAATATAGCGTTCGCCTTGGCTCCCGAAAATAAAACCGGGAGTGATGAACACTTTGGCGTTATATAGAATGTTGTCGGCAAATGCCTCAGCCGATGGAGCAGAGTCGGGTATTCTTCCCCAGAGGAACAATCCTGCCTGCGACTTTGTGAAAGTGCATCCGAGTGCATCCATTATTTTCTCGGCTATCAACCGCCGGCGGGCATATGTGGCGTTAACTTCGTCGTACCAGCTGTCGGGAGCATTCAGGGCTTCAACAGCGGCTTTCATCATAGGCCGGAACTGCCCCGAGTCGATGTTCGACTTAACTTTGATAATCCATCCAATGAAGGTGGAGTTGGATGCTGCCATGCCCATGCGCCATCCGGCCATGTTGTGCGATTTACTGAGCGAATTGAGTTCGATGGCAATATCTTTGGCACCTTCGATGCTCAAGATGCTTGTGCGGCATTTATGCAGAATGAAACTGTATGGGTTGTCGTTGACAATTACAATGTTGTGTTTCTTGCCGAAATCGATAATTCTCTTAAGCACATCCATGTCGGCGGGTGCTCCGGTTGGCATGTTTGGGTAATTTACCCACATAAGCTTTATCTTGTCGAGGGGCATTTTTTCGAGTGCGTCGAAGTCGGGTTGCCAGTTCGACTCTTCAAGCAGGTTGTAATTGAATATCTCGGCCTGAGCCAGACGGCTCACCGAGGTGTAAGTGGGGTATCCGGGGTTCGGAACAAGAACTCCGTCGCCAGGGTTGACAAACGCGAGTGTTATGTGCAGAATCCCTTCTTTCGAGCCGATGAGGGGCAGAATCTCTGATGCAGAGTCAAGGGCTACTCCGTAGTGGTGGCTATACCATTGGGCGTAAGCTTCTCTTAGTTCCGGAATACCTACATAAGGCTGGTAGCCGTGAGTGTTGCTCTGTTGAGCCTGCTCGCAAAGAGTGTCGATGACGGCTTGGCTTGGAGGCAAGTCTGGACCACCGATTCCAAGCGAAATAATGTCGGCTCCTTGAGCGTTAAGCCCAGCTATCTCGCGGAGTTTCTTCGAGAAATAGTATTCTTTTACGGTGCCTACGCGGTCGGCCGGAGTTATGTTATTCGAATTCGTCATATTCGCCAAGTATTTTGAAGTCGTTTATAAGAGGTTTCACTGCATCGATAGATTGCTTGAAGCGCATATAGTCTGAGAAAGTGAGATTAATGTAGAACCGGTATTCCCATTCGCGGCCCAGAATGGGCAACGATTGTATTTTTGAAAGGTTTATGTCGTAGAAAGTGAATATGGTTAGCACTTTCGACAGGCTTCCCTGGGTGTGAGGCAGCGTAAACACAATCGAGGCTTTGTTTCGTTGCGGGCGCGACGACACACCGTCGCTAGCGGTGGCTGGGTCGGCAACGATTAGAAATCGGGTGAAGTTTCGCTTTATGGTCTGAATGTCTTCTGCAAGGATGTTGAGCCCATAGAGTTCTGCCGCATATTTGCCGCAAATGGCTGCATGGTGTGCCAGATGTTTCTCGGCTATTTCGCGTGCGCTGCCTGCAGTGTCGAATTTCTCAACCATCTTAATGTGTGGGTGGCGCTGTAGAAATTGTTCACATTGCATAAGAGCCATTGGATGTGAGTTAACCTCGGTGATGGTTTCAAATGTGTCGCCGGGCAATGCAGCCAGCACGTGCGAAATGTGCATCTTGTACTCGCCTATTATTTGCAGATTGCTTTGGCGCAGAAGTTCGTGGTTAGGGAGGATGCTGCCTGCGATAGTGTTTTCGATGGCTACAATGCCATAAAGCGAGGCATCGTTACGCAGCGTATTGAACATCTCCGGGAATGTCTCGCAAGGGATGGTTTCAATCTCTTCGTCCTTGAAGAAATTACGTGCTGCAGCGTCGTGGTAGCATCCGTGAATACCTTGTATGGTAACTCTTTTCATATTTAATTATATTAACTAAAAATCCCGCCATTGTAAGTGGCGGGAATGTATCATAAAAACAACTTTCAATGTCAAACAATAGAATCCCCGCCTTTATTTTTGATAAAATAAAAGTAAAAGTGAAAATAATATGAGTAATTGAAAGTCATATTCTTGTTTTCTTTGTTGCAAAGATATATACAAATATTAAATATGCAAACAAATTTTGCAATAAAATACATTTATTGTGGGCAAATGGCAGCAAATGGCGCTATTTGTCGCTGTCAGTGGTTTCTTCTCGTTGCTTCTGTAGCTTTTCCTTGCGTTTCAGGCTGAAGTGCAACAGGACAATGATCGCTACGGTTACAGCTATCACGGCTATGTACTTTGTGCGTTCGTCGCTGTAGAACATGCTTCGTCCTATATAGGCCATGAAAGCCAGATAGGCAAGAAGAATGGCCGGTACTATGATTGATTTCTTAAACCGTCGGTTCATCTGTGGTTTCGTTGTCAAGAATGTATTTCGAATCGTAAGGGTTGAATTTGTTGCTGATAAGCTCGTTGTATATCTTCAGACAT
>JBJEKE010000306.1:0-8691 GCA_051878475.1 Muribaculaceae bacterium
ACAGGCTCTTGCTTGCGTCCGTCGTAAGAAAGTGTCCAGTCGGTGATTTTGGGGTTGAAAACAGTTTCGAGGGCAAATTCCGATAGACGTGCCTCGATGTAACGAGGTGCTGCAGCGCTGTCGCCGGTAAGAATGTTACCCCAGTTACCTTGTGTTTCAATCAGCAATTCCTTTTGTCCTAATTGAACCAAGGCGTCGCCAATAGAAGCATCGCCATGAGGGTGATATTGCATGGTGTTGCCCACAATGTTGGCTACTTTGTTGAATCGGCCGTCGTCGAGTTCGTTCATCGAGTGGAGTATTCGCCGTTGCACCGGTTTGAGCCCGTCCTCGATATGTGGCACTGCACGTTCGAGAATAACATATGAGGCATAATCGAGAAACCAGTTTTGGAACATCCCCGATAATTGCGTTTTTTTGTCCAAAGGAATATGATATGATGAATGCGCTTGGGTTTCGCTTTCATCATGTGTTTCGTCGAAGATTTCGTTGTTTTCGTCGATATCAGCCATTATTTGTTGTTTAAGATTAAAAATGAGGCAAAATGCTATTATGTTTTTTTAATCGTCTTATAGCACAAAGCAATGGCAAAAATAAGAAATTTATCGAAAAAAATCATTTACTTTGCACACGAAATAATCGCTGAAAGCTCAGAAAAGGCTTTTTGCTTGCATTTTGATTAATTTTCAACTTTAATTATCAATAAAAACAATGGCTCAACAAGAAGACCAGTTTAAGAAAATCGTTTCACACGCCAAGGAATACGGTTTTGTTTTCCCATCAAGTGAGATTTATGATGGGTTGTCTGCTGTATATGATTACGGACAGAATGGTGTAGAATTGAAGAATAACATTAAGCGCTATTGGTGGGAGGCCATGACGTTGCTTCACGAAAATATTGTGGGTATTGATTCCGCGATATTCATGCACCCTACAATCTGGAAAGCTTCTGGCCACGTTGATGCTTTCAACGATCCTTTGATTGACAACCGCGATTCGAAGAAGCGCTATCGCGCCGATGTTCTCATCGAGGACGAGATGGCAAAGTTCGACGAAAAGATTGACAAGGAAGTAGCTAAGGCTGCAAAGCGTTTTGGCGATTCGTTCGACGAAACGCTTTTCCGTCAGACTAATCCTCGTGTAGTGGATCTTGCCAAGAAGAAAGAAGTGCTCCACGAGCGTTTCAGTAAGGCAATGAACGATAACGACCTTCAGGAACTTCGTCAGATCATTCTCGACTATGAAATTGTGTGCCCTATTAGCGGCACCCGCAACTGGACTGAAGTTCGCCAGTTTAACCTGATGTTCAAAACCGAGATGGGCAGCACTGCTGATGGCTCTATGTCGGTGTATCTGCGCCCGGAAACTGCACAAGGTATCTTTGTTAACTTCTTGAATGTTCAGAAGACCGGTCGTATGCGTATTCCTTTCGGTATCGCCCAAATTGGTAAGGCATTCCGTAACGAAATCGTGGCGCGCCAGTTCATTTTCCGTATGCGTGAATTCGAACAGATGGAAATGCAGTTCTTTGTTCGTCCGGGTGAAGAACTTAAATGGTTCGACCAGTGGAAAAAAACACGTATGCGCTGGCATAAAGCTCTTGGTCTTGGTGACCAGAAATATCGCTTCCACGACCACGATAAACTGGCACATTATGCTAATGCGGCAACCGATATCGAGTTTGAAATGCCGTTTGGCTTCAAGGAAGTTGAAGGTATTCATTCACGTACCAACTTCGATCTCAGCCAGCACGAAAAGTATTCCGGTAAGAAAATCCAGTATTTCGATCCGGAACTTAACCAATCATATACACCGTACGTAATTGAGACTTCAATTGGTGTTGACCGTATGTTCCTTTCGGTATTCGCTTCGTCATATGAAGAGCAACAGCTCGAGAATGGCGAGAGCCGTGTAGTGCTTCACCTCCCTAAGGCGCTTGCTCCTGTTAAGGTAGCTGTCATGCCGTTGGTCCGTAAGGATGGTCTTCCTGAAAAGGCCCGCGAGATAATGAACTCACTTAAGTTCGACTATGCATGCCACTACGACGAGAAGGATTCAATAGGTAAACGCTATCGTCGTCAAGATGCAATTGGTACTCCTTTCTGTGTAACTGTCGACCATCAGACACTTGAAGACAACACCGTTACCATTCGCCATCGTGACTCTATGGAGCAGGAGCGTGTGTCGATTGAGTCGTTGAAGGGCATTATCGACAAGGAGGTAAGTCTGAACAACTTGCTTAAATCATTAGTTGACTAATTATAAATGAAGAAATTACTTTTTAGTTTAATTGCATTCGTTGCATTCTCTGTTGTGGTTTCCTGTGACGACGATGACACATGGGAAAAGTACGAGGAATGGCGTAAAATCAATAAGGAATGGATTGCCCAGCAGACAATTTTGCCTGGCGAGGACGGAAAACCTTATTATACAAAGATTGTTCCTTCTTGGAACTCTCAGGCATATGTTCTCATCAAGTATTTTAACGACACAATGCTTACAAAGGACAATCTGAAACCGTTGCTTACGTCGACCGTAGATGTCAAGTATATAGGACGCCTATACAATGATGTGGCCTTTGATTCGTCGTTCTTACGCACTACTCCCGCCGATAGTGTGTTTCGCACCAAGTTAACCGGAGTAATTGAGGGCTGGCAGATAGCCTTGATGAATATGCATATTGGCGACTCGTGTGAAATCGTTATTCCTTCCGACCAGGCGTATGGTTCGTCGGGCAGCGGCTCAATTTATCCTTATTCTGCTCTCAAGTTCCATGTTAAGCTGGTTGGTATTCCGGGATATTATGTGAAACCGTAATTTGGAATGTTCCTATAGATAACCGGCGTGATGGCCTTTGCCTGTCACGCCGATTTCCTTTAGTTCTTCGATTCACGCCTGAGTTTTATGCCGAGCGGGCGCCAACGAGGAATACGTTTCAGATTGCTGCGAGTGTATGGCATGTCGTAAAGCATTGCGCCAATAATCATGGTAAGAGCTATGAACGACACCAAGCCAAACAACTGCTTGATGCTAACCATCTGGATATTTGTAATTACGCCTGCAATATCATGGCTCATATTGAATTTGCTGTTTACATTATCAATATATAATCCTATGCGTGATATATTGTCGGCTACTAAATACCGTATCCCGAACGCATAAGCGGCACATCCCATCACTCCACCAAGAATCATATGAATCATGTTGAATACCGACAGACTCTGGAAGAAGTGTTTGAAGGTCATGATTTCTTCGAGTGTAGTCATGAAAGCTATGCTCAGAACTGCATAGCCAAATCCCCTAATGCCTACTATTGGATATAGTTTCTCAATGTTTATGTCGGTTGAAATGTTGAGATAGAACAGAATTGTATAAGCCGAAACAGCCAGTAACCCTACTATTATCAGCCTTAGATAACTTAATTTAAGTGTTTTCATCCATAGCAATGAGAACCCGCATCCAATAAGTATGCCTGCCAAAGTGGGTGTGTTGAGAAGGGAGCAAGTAACCTCGCTGTATTCCATTCCAGCCTCATAAAAAATGTTCTCAAGCACGTGTTCCGAAGCCAGTATGGCTTCCACTATGCCGATAAGCAGCAATATTGTAGGCAAGTGTTTGTATTTCCACATTGCAGGTTCAATGTATGCGTGGCGGATGGTGTTCATACGGTATAATGCCGCAGCCATTAGCAATATGATAATAGTTGTAAGATTGCATATTGTACGGCTTTCCCACCAGTTGTACCATTCGCCATAATTAAATAGATAAGCAATGCATAGCGATATCACCGCCCATAGAATTGCTCCCAGCCAATCAATTCCCACCAATGGCATCTTCTTTATAATTCTCACGTGCTTTATGAACAATGATATGAACATGCATATGCAAAGCATGATGCCTATAATTAGAAGATGCATGTAGTGCCAGGTGGCTATATCTGATAGCCATATTGCCACTATGTCGGAAATCTGTATGCTTGATAAAATGATGATGTGCAGCACCGGGAAGAATACTGTGAATTCCCGTTTGGGCGATATCCATAATTGTATATTCGACATACATTCAAATGTGCCTTGAATTTTGGCGCACCCCGAAATGAAACACACCAGCCAAAGCAACGGTAAAGTGTCAACGACAGTCGACAAGTAATTGCACAATGCAATGGTTAGAGCGGAACAAAGCAAGAGAGTCTTGTTGGTGAACCGGAATTTCATGCGGAACAGGATGGGGAAATATATAGCCATTCCGCATAATGTAGCATACAGACACATCAGTATGTCCTCGCGCATTACAGCATTTCCTCCAATCATGTTGTTGAGTGATCCAAGATATACTCCGCCGGTGAGTTGGAAGCACAATGCAATCAACACATATATCCATGGTCTTATGGCTTTTGGAACAATGTCTCTGAACATGGGCATTGAAAAGCCAATTGGTTTGTTGGCTGAACTCATTGTCAGTATTTTACTTCGCATTCAACACTCAATCCGGCGCGAAGTAATTCGCAGCACGACTCGGCATCGGTGATTGTGATTTTTACAGGTACTCGTTGTTCAACCTTTACGAAATTGCCGGTGGCATTGTCGTGAGGTATTAGCGATACAGCCGCTCCGGTGGCACCTGCAATGCATGCAACCTTGCCGTTGAATTCTTTGCCAGGAATGGCGTCGGCCTTTATGGTCACATCGTATCCTTCACAGATGTTACTCAATTGTGTTTCACGATAATTGGCAATTATGTAAATCTCTTCGTTGGAGATGATATCAACGAGAGTCTGTCCAGGCTGAATCAACTCGCCTTCGTTGATTGTTTTCCTGCCGGTGGTGCCATCAACCGGTGCTACAATTACTGTGTATGACAGATTCAGCCGTGCCAGTGAGATTTCTGCTTCAGCAACGTTTGTCGACAATTCATTTTGTTTTAGAATGTGACCTTGACTGCTTTTTGTCATTGACGTGGAGTTGCGTGAGTGCATTAATTGTTCGTGACGTGCTTTTTCCGCGAGGAATATTGTGTTGACATTGTCGAATTGCTGCTGAGTCACCGAGTTCTGCTCCAGAAGCTTGCGGTAACGGTTATAGTCGCGCTCAGCGTTCTCTAGTTTTATTCGGCTTTCCTCGATGGCTGCATCGTTTACCATAATGTTGCTCATAGTTGTTTGGATGTTTGACGATGTAGCACTTTTCCCGGCATTAGCAATCTGTAACCCGAGTTCTGCTTTGGCAAGGTTGAGCTTGTATTCCGAGTCTTCAATAATAGCGAGGGTGTCGCCTTTGTGGACCTTTGTGTATTCCTTGAATCTGATTTCCTTGATGAACCCTTGGATTCTAGAGTTCACCGGCACCACGTTTCGCTGAACATAAGCGTTGTCGGTGTATTCCACATTGCCGAGGTGTACAAATCGTGAGCACACATATATAGCACCAATTAAAAGTGCAGCGATTGCTGCCACGTTGTAGGTATTTTTTTTCAGTTTTCGGTTCATGATTTTTTATAGTGTATTTGTGAGATATTTTAGTTTGTATAAAGAGAATTTTCTGTTGATTAAAGAGTTCTGCAGTTCTATTTCGGCGTTCAGCTTAACATTAGAAGCATCAATCATATCGGTAACCAAAGCCATTCCATTGATATAGCGGTTGCTGGTAATTGTATAGTTCTCAGAAGCCAGTTCTACAGTCTTCGAATATGTTGACACCTCGGTTTCTGTGGTCTTGAATTCCTGGTATGCTTTATATACATTGTCCATAACGGTTTCTTTTGTCTCGGTAAGCGATTGCTTAGCAGTTGTAATCTTGGCTTTTGCTTCAGATATTTTGTTTTTTGCCTTGTAGAGCGATGAAATATTGTAACTTAGTGATATGCCAACGTTCCAATAGAAGAAATTGTTGTTGATAGTGGGCACTTCGATGGTTATAGGCCCATCGAAGTGAGCATTTGCAAACAATGCAACCTTCGGTTTTAATGCTGACTTTTCGATGTTTCGGTATTTTTCGAGTAGTTCGATAGTCAGTGTCGACCTCTTGATGTCAGCGTTGTTGCTGTCGGCGATTTCAAAGAGATTATCAATCTGTCCAACATTAACGTCAGTAGAAAGTATTTCCTTTACGTCTGGCTCAATATAGGTGTCGTCAAATCCAAGGATGTTGCAAATGTGGAAGTTCATTACATTGACCATCTCGGTATTTTTCTCAAGTCGCAACTTTATTTCCGATAATTGTAGTTCGTAACGCGTGATATCGTTTTTCAAGGCTACGCCTTGTAGCAGCTTGTTGTTCATCTCCTCAATAAGTTTCTCGGCAAGGCTGATATTTTCGACAATCACTTTTTGTTGAGCCTTGAGTTTGGCCAGTTCAAGATAGTAGCCCAGCAGTGCAAAGCGAATGTCGTTAGATGTGCTCTCTCGGTTTATTGCTGCTAATTCTCGACCGATTTCAGCTGCTTTAATACCATTAGTAATAGCTCCCCCTGAATAGATTATTTGGCTGGCTTCTATAGCTAGATTATTGCCGTAATGGGGAATGTAAATTGATTTGCCATTTGAGAAGTCGCGGTCGGTTATAAATCCGTTTCCTAGATAAGCGAATGATATGCCTGCACTTAAATCGGGCAAGCGCTCGCTTCGTGCCGACTTATATGCCATTTGCGATTCGTCAATTTTGTAGTCCATGATCCTTATGGTCGTGCTCCTTTGTTCTGCCAGTTCGAATAGCGATTCGACATTGAGCTTCAGTATTTCGGCAGAGAATGATACTGAATAAGTGCTGCATAGTGCGCTCACAAGTGCGCATATGAGCCGGAATTTCCTTTTCATATAATTTAATGCTTTGTAATTTTGAATAAAGGGAATTATTGCTATCTGCAACCTGTTGAGTCAGGCCATGTAGCTTAAATTTGCATTTCGGCTCCCCAAGAGTGAAAATCGCAAATCTTGTTTATGTGAGCTTTAAGTATCATTTAGTGATTTCAGAACAAAATTACTAATTATTTCTTTATTATAGGGTCTATATATATCAAAAATTTAACATTGCTTAACAACCGATGGCTTCTATTATAAGTCTAACAACAAACGAAAGGATAAAACAAAAAAATCAATTTTTTCTTTTGTTTTGACAAATAGAAATAAGTATATTTACAAAAATTATTAAATTATTTACATTTTTCATATGGATGCACAAAAAGTTGACATGTTCTTGATGACTCAAGGCAAGAATTTTCCCGAGGAATTTATTCCAACTATTCGCGAACGCCTGTTGCAGGTTAGTGACGACAAAGCTGTAATGTTGTCAACAATGCAGTTTAAGGACCCGACTATAGTATTGATTCTTTCAATTTTCCTTGGTTCGTTCGGTATCGACCGCTTCTTTATCGGCGACATGGGCCTTGGTATTGGTAAGTTGCTTACCGGTGGTGGCTGTGGTGTTTGGACAATTGTTGACTGGTTCCTAATTATGGGCGCTACCAAACAGAAAAACTATGAGAAACTCGTAATGGCTATGACTATCTGATAAATTCTCATATATTCAAAAATAGTAATGCGGCAGATTCCGGTTTAATAACCGAATCCGCCGCATTTCTTGTTGAAATTATCTATCTATTGGGCTTATTGACGTCCAGAAGTGGCTACTTCTGATGCAATTTTCTTAACCAAGCCTTGAAGCACAGAACCTGGGCCGAGCTCAACAACTTCAGTAAGCCCATCGGCAACCATGTTTTGTACAATCTGCGTCCATTTCACAGGAGCAGTGAGCTGGGCAATCAGATTATCCTTGATTTCTTTTGGGTCGGTGTGTGGCTTTGCGTCTACGTTTTGGTATACAGGACAAACAGGAACCTTGAAATCGGCGTTGTTGATTGCTTCGGCCAGACGTTCGTGGGCCGATTGCATAAGAGGAGAGTGGAATGCGCCGCCTACTTTAAGTTTTAGGGCGCGACGTGCACCGGCTTCGAGCATTTTTGCGCAAGCAGCATCGATTCCGCTGATTGTACCTGATATTACTATCTGTCCAGGACAGTTGTAATTGGCAGGAGCGACTACGTCGTCGATAGTTGCACAAATTTCCTCAACTTTTTCATTTGGCAGACCAAGGATTGCGGCCATTGTGGATGGATTGCTTTCGCAAGCGCTCTGCATTGCGGCTGCACGTGTGGCAACAAGCTGAAGACCTTGTTCAAATGGAAGTGCTCCGGCTGCTACTAAGGCAGAAAATTCACCAAGTGAATGTCCGGCTACCATGTCAGGCTTGAATTCGTCGCCCATGGTTTTTGCCAAAATTACTGAATGCAAGAATATAGCTGGCTGTGTAACTTTTGTTTGACGCAAATCTTCTTCTGTGCCTTCAAACATTAAGTCTGTGATTCTGAACCCTAAAACTTCGTTTGCTTTTTCAAACAATTCGTGAGCAAGTGCATTGTTTTCGTACAGGTCTTTACCCATACCTACGAATTGCGCACCTTGTCCTGGAAATACGAATGCTTTCATAACTTATTTTCTTTAATTGTTCAATTCCGCCCACAAAATTAAATAAATTTTTCCATAATTCATCATCTTTTCTTGAATAGTTTTTCAGAATAGGGTTAATTAATGTTTTTAATGCTTCTTTTGTTCTTATATTATATTAATTTTATCTTTGCATCTGCTTGGCGGCCGGTTTTGAGGTCGGTTAATATTATAAGTGGCAAATCATTTAATAA
>JBJEKE010000307.1:0-2107 GCA_051878475.1 Muribaculaceae bacterium
GCAGCGTTATTCGAATTCCACACGCGAAGTAGCTCAAGACGGCCGTCGTGGTGCTCTTATGCTTTCGGTAAGCATTAAGCACCCCGATTCAGAAGCATTTATCGATGCAAAGATGGAGCAGGGCATGGTCACTGGTGCAAATGTATCGGTTAGAATTGATGATGAATTCATGAATGCAGCCATTAGCGGTTCAAAATACACACAGCAATATCCCATTGAAGGCGAGGCTTCATACACACGTGAAATTGAAGCCTCAACACTGTGGGCAAAGATTGTTCACAACGCTTGGAAGAGCGCTGAGCCAGGTGTGCTTTTCTGGGATACAATCATCCGTGAATCAGTGCCCGACTGCTATGCCGACCTCGGATTCAAGACCATCTCGACAAACCCATGTGGCGAAATCCCGTTGTGTCCTTACGACAGTTGCCGTTTGCTGGCTATCAACCTTTACTCCTACGTTGAGAATCCGTTCACCGATAAGGCATCGTTCAACTTTGATCTGTTCAAGCAACACGTTGCTTATGCACAGCGCATCATGGACGACATTATAGACCTTGAGATGGAGAAAATCGACAAAATTCTCCATAAAATCGATTCCGACCCCGAGACACAGGAGGTTAAGCAAACCGAGCGTCATCTTTGGGAGAAAATACGCACAAAGACACTTAAAGGGCGACGTACCGGTGTGGGCACAACTGCCGAAGGCGATATGTTAGCTGCTTTAGGTTTGACATACGGAACTGATGAAGCCACTGATTTCTCGGAGCTAGTCCACAAGACTCTTGCCATAGCGGCTTATTCGTCGTCGGTTGACCTGGCCGCCGAACGTGGTGCATTCGAGATATTCGATGCCAAGCGCGAAGCCAACAATCCATTTATCAACCGCATAAAGGATGCTGCCCCAGAAGTATACGAAAAGATGTGCAAATATGGCCGTAGAAACATTGCATGCCTTACCATAGCCCCTACAGGCACCACTAGCCTCATGACACAGACTACTTCTGGCATAGAACCTGTGTTCCTGCCTGTGTACAAGCGCCGCAGAAAAGTTAACCCGGGCGATACCTCAGTTAAAATCGACTATGTTGACGACTCGGGTGACGCTTTCGAAGAATATGTGGTTTATCATCATAAATTTATCACATGGATGCAAACCAACGGCATCGAAGTGCGCAGTGATTATTCACAAGCCGATATTGATGCTATCATAGCTAAATCACCATACCACAACGCGACCAGCAACGATGTTGACTGGGTTGGCAAGGTAAAGATGCAAGGCCGTATCCAGAAGTGGGTTGACCATTCAATCAGCGTTACCATCAACCTCCCGTCGGATGTATCGGAAGAACTTGTCAACAATCTTTACGTCACTGCATGGAAAGCCGGATGTAAAGGATGTACAGTTTATCGCGATGGCTCGCGTTCAGGGGTGCTCGTATCTATTAAGAAGGAAGAGGCACCGGTACATCCCGAAGAACATGTGGCAAAACGGCCTATTGAACTTGAAGCTGATGTGGTGAAATTCCAGAACAACAAGGAAAAATGGATTGCATTCGTAGGATTGCTCAACGGACGACCTTATGAGATTTTCACGGGTCTTGCTGATGACGACGAAGGTATATTCTGCCCGAAATCGGTAACCAAGGGCAAAATCATCAAAGCCATCGACGAAAACGGCAATAAGCGCTACGACTTCCAGTTTATCAACAAACGCGGATATAAAACCACAATCGAAGGTCTTTCCGACAAATTCAACCCTGAATTCTGGAACTATGCCAAACTTATTTCAGGAGTGCTTCGCTACGGAATGCCTATCGACCAGGTTCTGAAACTGGTTAGTGGCCTCGAGCTCGACAGCCAATCGATTAACACCTGGAAAAACGGTGTGGAACGTGCGCTGAAAAAATATCTGCCTAACGGCACGAAGGCCAACGGCCAGACTTGTCCCAACTGCGGACAGGAGACACTTATTTACCAAGAGGGGTGCCTCATCTGCACTTCGTGCGGCACATCGAAATGCGGCTAACATTATCATTTAAATCATTTTATCATAAGGCCGGCAAAAAATGTCGGCCTTATTTCTGATGTTTCAATTTATGTACTAACT
>JBJEKE010000308.1:0-2105 GCA_051878475.1 Muribaculaceae bacterium
TCCTCATCGGGGTTGAAGGCAATTCGGATTTTGCCGTGCTTAATCTCAGGATGATTCTTCAGATAATCCACGGCGGCGATGATTTCGGCAATTCCGGCCTTGTCGTCGGCACCGAGCAGGGTGTTGCCGTCGGTTACTATCAGGTCGTGGCCCACATAGTCGTTGAGTTCGGGGAATTGCGATGGCGAAAGCACCACATTCTCTTCGCTGTTGAGTGTGATGTCGCCGCCCGCGTATTTCTCGACGATGCGAGGCTTAACGTGGCGGCCCGACATGTCGGGAGATGTGTCGAGGTGGGCAATAAAGCCTATGGTGGGCACATCCTTGTCGGTGTTTGCCGGCAAGGTGGCCATCAGGTAGCCGTTGTCGTCGAGGCTGATTTCGGTCAGCCCAAGTTCTTGCAGTTCTTTTTCCAGATGCTGCGCAAATATCATCTGCCCCGGTGTCGATGGGGTGAGGTTTGTGAGTTCGTCGCTTTGGGTGTCGAACTTCACATAGTTCAGGAAACGGTCAACTACTGTCATAATTCAGTTTTTTCAAAGTTCGGCTCATGCTGTTAGGGCTTGGACCGATGTGTTATAGGGTTATGCAAAGATACTCTTTCGCCGATGAATTTCAAAGAAATGCGTCAACTATTGTGGACTTGTCATTTGCATAACTTGGCTGAGATACTGTATGATAATTAGTGTCGGATGAATTTCAGCGAATGTGCAGCATTGCCTGCAGTTACCTTAATAATATATATGCCGCGTGCGAGATTCGAGATGTCGATGGTGCGCACATCGCCGGCTTTGACACTTTGCTGTGGCAGCGAGGCCACAATGCGGCCGTCGGTGGCATAAATGACTATGTTGGCTTGGCACTTCGAGGCAAAGCTTACCTCGATGGCATTGCCAATGCAGCGAATGAGCGAGCAAGCATCGGTAAGAGCATCTGAAACGCCGCTCGAGGCCTTTGCCACGCATTGCTGCAGCCCGGCAAATGCATCTATTTTGCCATAACCCCAGTCGTTGCTGCCGGTGGTGGCAATGTCGCCGGTAAACGAGTCGTTGCGGGCCGATGATGTGGCTATTTCGTGCAGTTCTTCGGGTGAGAGCTCCGGATAGGCTTGAAGCCACGAAGCTACGATGCCTGCCACCAGTGGCGACGACATCGATGTTCCCTGCATGTAGCCGTAGCTGTAGGTGCGGCTCTCGTCGGAGTAATAACTTGCCACCAGCTGTGTTCCCGAGGCATCGTTGGCCGATAGGGCAGAGATAATCATACATCCGGGAGCGCTCACGTCGGGCTTTATGCGGCCGTCGGCAGTGGGCCCGCAGCTCGAGAACGAGCTTACGGCGCCAACCGTCTCGTCGAGGGAGCCCGATGCGGTGGTGGTGACGTAGTTGTTTCGGGTGGTGTAGGCGCCAACGGTGAGAATTCGCTTTCCGGTGCCGCCAATCTCGGCTATGGTTGAGCCGTTGGCATCGCTGAAGCCGTCGATGCCTCGCGATTCAAGTCCCACATAGGCATTATCAGCCCATATATCCACTGTGCCGGCATTCTTTGGCGCGACGGTGATGGCTATGGCAAAGTTGTTGCGGATGTTGGTCAGGCGCGATGACAGTACAATGTGGGTCTTGCCGTTCAGCGGGCTTGTTTCGCCGGCCACTGCATATGTCCCTGTGGCGTAGCTGCCAAACGAGAATTCGTCGGCCGAGCCGTCGTTGGGCCACACAGTGTTGCTCACCATGTCCTTTTTATTGAAAATGCTGTAGGCCGACACTGTAATTTCGCAATCGGTGGCTTCGTCGGCCCATATTTCGATGTCGCCCCCAACGTTGTTGGTCGATGGCGAGCTTTTGTAGGCTACGAAAGTGCGCAGAGGCGATTCGTCGGCCGAGGCAAACGAGTGGCAGATGTGGAATTTGTCGGCGCGATGGTTGCCGGCAGCGCCAACAATTAGGCGTCCCGGGCCTTGCAGCTGATCGGCGATAGCGTCGAACGATGAATTGCCGTCGTGCGGCCCGGCATGGTTGCCCAGGCTCAGATTAACCACACATGGCTTGCCTACCTCGGTGGCGTAGTCGTAGATGTAAGCCACGGCATTGCTGATGTCGGCAGGT
>JBJEKE010000309.1:0-2103 GCA_051878475.1 Muribaculaceae bacterium
TCGCATGGGACCACAAGCCGAAGCCTGATGCACCGGTGCTGTCAAAGGAGCAGACTAAGAAACGCATTGAGGAGTTGCTGAAGCGGATTGGTTAGCATTCCATCCCGTCGTCAAATCCACTAAAATCTTTTGGATTAATCCAAAGACCTGTTACTTTTAACGTAAAACCGGGCATCAAATAAATCATATTGAGATACCGTTCATGCGCGAAGCTGCAGCACGATATCCTTCAATAAGTTCGGTAAAAATCTCGTCGACAGTGGCAACCTTTGAGCCTTTGAAAAGACTCACCACCTGCCCTATCTCGAGTTCACCTTCATCGAGATTTCCTTCAAACATACCTTTCTTTGCACGGCCACGGCCGAGCAGTTCGCGCAAAGTTTCGGCATCGGCACCGGCAGCCTCAGCTGCCTCGACATCAGCACGGAACTTATTGCGGACCAAACGCGTAGGCGACAATTGTTTTAGCAGCAGCTTAGTGTCGCCCTCGTCGAGTTGCAGGCATAGATTCTTGAAATCGGGGTGAGCCGAACTTTCGGCAGAGAGTGCAAAG
Organism: Muribaculaceae bacterium; assembly: GCA_051878475.1. Taxonomy (GTDB): domain Bacteria; phylum Bacteroidota; class Bacteroidia; order Bacteroidales; family Muribaculaceae; genus SFRY01. The sequence continues at coordinate 554 of JBJEKE010000309.1, forward strand.
CGGCTTCCTATCTGCACACCATCAGCACCGAGTGCCTGAGCTGCATATATGGCGTCGCCGGTGGCAATTCCTCCGGCGGCCATCAGCGGCAATTTCGTAACAGCCCTGACAGCCGGGATAAGACACATTGTAGTGGTTTCTTCTCGTCCGTTATGGCCTCCGGCTTCGAAACCTTCAGCCACAATGGCATCCACGCCAGCCTCCTCAGCCTTCACAGCGAATTTCGACGATGATACCACATGAGCCACCGTCACTCCATGGTCGTGAAGCCACGATGTCCATTTCTTTGGCGAACCTGCCGATGTGAACACAATCTTGACACCCTCATCGACTATGAGTTGCATAAGTTCATCAATTTTCGGATACATCAGCGGCACATTCACGCCGAACGGCGCCAAAGTGGCATCACGCATCTTCACAATGTGCTCGCGCAAGGTTTCGGGATGCATTGAGCCGGCGCCAAGCAAACCCAGTCCGCCGGCATTGCTCACTGCCGAAGCAAGCCGCCAACCACTGCACCACACCATTCCACCCGATATTATCGGATAGCGTATTCCGAATAGTTCACATATAGCATTCATACCCATCGATATTTTTTCTTCAAAGCTAAAAAAATATAGTCAAATCTACGGAATAATCGGCAAAAAATCATTATATTGTGGATTAATTCCAATCATCACAAGACAAGCATTTTTATGGCATACCTTTTGCAAGGATTACGCATTATTCCTGTTTTATTAATAAACGCAATAAACGGTTTGCGTGTTCTTCAGTCATAATAATGCTAACACTAAAGGAATAGGAATCATGAAATCAAGAACAATTATCATAATCCTTATCACTATCATGACATTATCTGTTAATGCAAGCAGCAAAATCGACAAACCTGATTTTGCATTTCCAAAGACTGTTATGGAAAACGCCGACGAGGCTATTGAAAAAGCACTCAAGAACAATGATGCTCCCACATTGGTGAAAGCCATGGTGCAACATTCCTTGGCACAATCGGTCATTACGGCTGAGTCATATGGCCTGATAGTCGAGAAAATCGACAGTATCATCGGCAAAACAAAAGATTTGGCCGCCAAGCAGCTACTCATCTCGCTCAAAGCCCAGGTGGTTGACGGCTATTATACAAATAACCGCTATAAATTCGGTCATAGGCAAGAATCGTCGACAGTACGCCCCGACGACATCGATGAGTGGAGCGAAGAACAAATTGTAGAATATATCCGCGAACTCACAGACCTCTCCACATCGTGCAACGACAAGCTAAAGTCGGTGCCCACTAAGCAATTTGCCGAAGCATTAACCTATAACGAACGAGGACTGTCGGTGTGTCAGTCGATGGCCGATGTGCTCGACTATCGTGCATTCGATATTCTTATCAACAATGTTGGCTGTAACGACGCCGCCATGGCACACCTCAATGCCATTGCAGCTCGAAATGCCGGCAACAACGATATTGAAATATATATCAATTCCATATCCGACATCGACTTTGCAGAAGTCTTATCGCTCTACCGCAAATATGCCGATAACGAGCTTTC
>JBJEKE010000310.1:0-8539 GCA_051878475.1 Muribaculaceae bacterium
GAGGGTACTTATAGCAGTATTTCAACTCTTCGTCTGTCTTGTTTATCTTATCCATTTACATATTGCGTTAAAATTACGCCACAAAGGAAATGAGTTTATTTTGAATAACAAAACTTTTTTGCGTAAAATTTACACAAGTAAGTCGAGTTCGAGTCTCGTGGTTGTTATGCCAGGAGGGAATCGATGCCGTAGCAAATGAGAAAGGCAAGCACAATAAGCACCGTGAACAGCGAGAAGAACATTCTGATGGTTATCATGGCAGTGTTTTTCATCCGGGCATCGAGTTTTTCCACATTGCTGCTGGTCCATCGCTTGCGTCGCGACCATATTTCCTCAAAGTTGTTGTAGGTGTATCGGCCTGCCCAAACTGAGAGAATGAGCGAGATGGCTGCAATCGCCCCGGTGAAGATATTTGAATAAAGAGTGAAATCATCGTTTTCAGCCTGTTTGCTGTCATTAATGATGAATAATAAACAGGCAACAGCGGATGTGCCAAGGATGCCAATGCCGTAGAAGTTGCTGGAGAAGAAATTGATAGCCCAGCATATGATGGTGCTTTTGTTTTGTGATTTTCCCATTATTTATTGTATTATGAGGTTATTTGTTGTGAAGAGCCTTAAAAAGTTCGGAATCGGAGATGTCAAGCCCTGATGCCTTAGGTTCGATGTCGGAGTTGTCAATCCAGTTGGTATCGATTGTTTCGCCAGCTATTATTCTGTTGTACAACTGCTTGGCTTTGCTGGCATCGGGATATTTGTCGAAGATGTCGCCATTTCCGAGTGCTCTCGGATCGCCTTGTTCCCGGAGTCGCGATGACATTTCCTTATCCATGTCGGAGAGTAGTTGCTGGTATGCAGGAACAGTAGCCAGGTTGTTCATGCAGTGAGGGTCGTTCTTGATGTCGTAGAGTTCGGTTTCGCCACGTTTGCCAAACGAGAGTTGCCACATGTAGGCGGTAGAGCTGTCGCGGCGTGTTTGCAGCACAGCAGTCTTGGTTGGGCTTTTGTCGACATCCATATATCCGGTTTCCGGGTTTCCTGCCGGCCAACGGTCGGGTTTGTAGTTTCGAATAAACAGGAAGTTGCCCCGGATCATTGCCCGGATAGGGTAACCCTCGTCGTTGGGACGTCCAACGTCGTGGCGTTCGCGCCCCATCATCATATAGTTGCGGTCGATGCCGTTGTCGGTGTTTTGTATCAGGTCCATGAAACTTCGTCCCGTCACCGGAGCCATGCCCAATTGTTCGGCGGTAGTGCCTATGGCATCGAGCAGAGTTGGTACGATATCGATAGTGCTGATGTAATGGTCGATGCGACGTCCCGGTGCCTTCAGCCCGGCTTTCCACATCACTGCCATCGGTATGTGGTTCGATTCGTGGTATTCTTGTCCTTTGCATCGAGGAAACGGCATGTTGTGGTCCGACATTACTATCACTATCGTGTTGTCAAGTTCTCCTATATCGGTCAGTTGCTGGAGCATTTGCTGCAAGTGTCTGTCGAAATGCTCTATTTCCACTGCATAGTCAAGCATATCGCGGCGCACCACTTCAGTGTCGGGCCAGTATGGGGGAACCTCATTGATGTCGGACAATTTTTTGCCGAAGCGTATCGACGATTCATATTCATATGCGCGATGCGGTTCACGTGCGCCATACCAGAATATGAACGGTCGGTTGCGGTCCCAATTGTTGATGAAGTCCATGAAGTTAGATGCATAATCGATATCGGAGATGCTGTTAGTTTCGGGCTTTAGATGTCGTGCGCCCCATTTCTTTCCGGTGAGTTCGCGTCTATTGCCGTCGTTGTCGAGGGCGATACCCGGAGCCCAACCTTTTCCGGTGTATCCGGTAAAGTAGCCTATTTCGCCAAGAGCCTCAAATATCGATTTATAGTTGGTGGGGAAATAGCACCAATGGTTGGCTGCCTCTTCAAGTTGCCAAGAGTTTCGTCCGGTAATCATGGTGGCCCGAGATGGAGCTGATTTGGCGTTGCAAGTGTAGGCATTGTTCATCAGTAAACCTTCGGCAGCCACGTGGTCGAATGCCGGGGTATTCACCCAAGGAGTGCCGTAGGCTCCCATATGACCCGCATCGTCGGCCACGCATATCAGAATGTTAGGGCGTTGTGATTTCTGCTCGGCCGATTTCTGGGCTTGCATACTGCAGCACACTGCAGCCGAACACATCAAAAGATATTGTTTCTGCATCGTATCGATAATGTTATGTAATGGCAACATCGAGGCGCGTTGTAGAGGGGTGGACTATAGGCGCCAAGTGTTTGGGCATATGTGGCAAATATAGTGAAAAACTTAGAAATCAAATGTCAATTGCAGCAAAAAACGGGACGGAATCATTATATTAGTGGTCGAGAATCTGGACAGCTCAGCTATGGAATCGTATCTTGAATTTGTAGTGCCCATCGATACATGTGCAACATGGTATAACGAGATGTTGCGCAATCTTCGTAACGTGCCGGTAAAGTGGCAGGGCAGATGTTTTCATATCACGGTAGTATTTGTTAATGATGCGCCGGCTGGTGCGCGATTGCTCGAGTTGTTCAATGGCATGCTGTCGGATGCAAAGGCTCCGACGCTGCTTTTCGACAAACTCGATGCCTTCATAACTACGTCGGGCAGCAGCCACATCATAAACCTTACCACGACTGTTCCCTCAGCCGAGTTTATAGAGATGGTCGAGGGCATCAGAAGCGGGGTGGAGCACCGAGGGTGTGATGTGTCGCAAGGTTTCCGTATTCATGTAACCCTTGGCCGTGTGGCTGGTAGTTCGATAACGATTCAGCACCTGAGAAGTCGGTTGGCCGGCATTCACTTGCCTCCTTTTGAGATAAGACTGACGAGAATGCGGTATCTTCAGCGCGAGGGACATAGAGTGATAGGGCAGTGGACATTGAAATAAACAAAGCGGGACTGCATCGTGGTGATGTGGCCCCGCTTTGTTACTGGAGGTTACTTATTATCGTCGTCCATGTCTTCGTTGAAGGTTTTGTCGAATATAGTGGCGTATTTCTGACGGCGTTCATTTGGGTCTTGCGGTATGTCTGGATCTTGCTTGAACATAGCCAATTTGCTAAAAAATTTGAGGTTAGTATTGGTGTTGTTACGGATGGAACTTCGAAATCCATTATCGGAGAATACATAATCTGAGGCATTTTTTATCGCTAGTTCCATAGCCACTTCCATTGAGTTTTGATTGGCACCTAAATATGTAAACACCCATCCGTCTCGGCGGAACTTTTTAATGATTTTTCTTATCGTCATGCCGCTGTATTCTTTCGATGCGTTCTCATAGCCATCGGTAATAATGGTTACAACCACTGCATAGTCTTCAATGTCTTTCACATATTTGAACACCTTTGTCAAGGTTATTCCAATTGCATCGAATAGTGGTGTATTGCAACATGGTTCGTAGTCTTCCCACGTTATTGGCTTTGCCTTATCGGCGTGTTTCATGTCCATTACATGTTTTATGCTGCATCCGCAGAATGTGACCAACGTAATAAAATGCTCTTGAGTGTCGGCGTGCTTTTCTTGTGCTCTCTTGATTCCGGAAATGGTTTCATTGAAACTGTCGATGGCAGTACTGCGAATGGCAGACATCGAGCCGCTGCAGTCGAGAATTATCACGTTATACACTTTTGTCTTCTTGATTTCGTTGTCGGATTTTTCAGTGCTCATAGTAGTGTGCTGTTTTTTTGAATGAGTATTAATATGTTGCTATTGTTTATGGTGCGTTTTTGGCTGAGTAAGTCAACCAATCTACGACATTTCAAATATTGTGCCAAATTGTTTTGTGTGGCAGTGTTTTCTGTGTTTTTCTGACAGCGGCTATGGCTGGTAGCGCCATATTATCTTACGATTGCTGGTTCATCTGCTCCTTTTTCACGATTGAGCAGAGAGGTAGAGCGAAAGCCAGACACACTATGGCACCTGCCAACATTACAATTGACGAAGTAATCATCAGGTTGCCCATGGTAACCAGTGGCGACACTATGGCACCGCCAACAAATGATGCTGCGCCGAATATGGCGCTTGCAGCACCGGCGTTGTTGCGTTCGCTGTCCATGGCAATGGCCGTGCTCACCGGTTGCATCAATCCGAAGCACATGAGCATGAATATGTAGCATGGCATCAATATGGCCAGCGGAGCCTCAAGCAGTTGGCATATGGCAACCAGGGCTGCCGATATCACCAAGTCGATAGCACCCCACTTGAGAGCTGTGTTGTGATGGTGGAAGCGGGTGGCAAGCATTGCCCCCAAGGCAATAAAGAATGCATTAAGTCCGAAGCATACGCTATATTCAAATGCCGACATACCGTAAATCTGCTGGAATATGAAGGGCGAGGCGGCAATGTAGGCAAAGAAAGTGAAGAAGCAGCTCATCATGGCTATGGTGCTGAGCGTGAAACGGCGGTTGCACAGGACGCTGAACAACTTGGCATAGGAGTGCAACAGGTTGCCTTGCATCCGACGCTCCTTAGGATGCGTTTCGCTGAGTTGCATCGAGCAGTAAAGCAATATAAGCCCGATGGCAAGCAGGGCGCAGAATATTCCTTTCCACGAGGTGAAACTGGTCATTGAACCGCCGACTATCGGCGCCACTATCGGTGCCACGCCGTTAATGGCACCCAGAATGGCCAGAAAGCGGGCCAATTCCTTGCCCGAGAACATATCGGTGGCGATGCTCTTCGACAGTACCACACCACCGGCTCCTGCTATGCCCTGAAATACTCTCAAGAGGTTGAAAATCTCGATGTTAGGGGCAAACAGACAAGCTACAGAAGCGATTGCAAATAAAAGCATGGAGATGATGAGCAGCGGTCGGCGTCCGTATTTGTCCGACAGCGGTCCTATGAGTATTTGTCCTATTGCCAAACCCGTCATCGAAGCTGTGAGCGACGAGCTGACGGCGGCCGGTGAGGTCTGGAAGTAGTGGACCAGTTCGGGCATCGCCGGCAAGTAGAAATCGGTGATGAACGGCCCGAATGCAGTGAGCGCACCCAGCGTTATTGTGGCAAATAGCGATACTTGTTTCATCAATTTCAAATATTAGTCAGAACACGTCAATAATTATGATGGCCATAAACAATCATCTGTTGTCGGGCGTGAACAATGGTGTAACAGTTTCTAAACGGCGGCAAAATTACGCATAAATTTTGAATAAACGGCTTTTTTGCCATCGTTTATGCAAAAATTGCTGCCGATGATTGACTTTGTAGCCTGATTGATTCATCCGGCATTATTTGCCATCTTGGTCTGTTAGATCGTGGTCGATGGTTTCGGTGAATTCCACTTTGAATATTTTGTAACCAATGGCGGCTACCACCACGCTGACAATGGGCGACAGCAGGTTGAAGAAGCAGTAGGGCAGATAGACAAAGGTTGATACCCCCAGCACTGTGCTTTGAGTCATGCCGCAAGTGTTCCACGGTACGAGCACCGACGTGACGGTTACGGAATCCTCTATTGTGCGGCTAAGCAGACGCCGCTCGTAGCCTTGGCGGTCGTAGATGTCCTTGAACATGTTGCCCGAAAGCAGAATGCACAGATATTGGTCGGCGATAGCCAGGTTTATCATAAGCCCGGTTGACACTGTAGAGCCCACAAGCGAAGTGCGACCATGCACCATGTGGATGAACAACCTCGATATGCCGCCAACCATGCCGCTTGCCGTCATGGTGCCGCCAAAGCACATGGCGCATATTATCAGCCATATCGTTCCCATCATGCCTGCCATTCCGCGGGTGGTGACAAGTTCGGTGAGCATCTCGTTGTCTGTGGTGAGCGAGGTGGTGTCGTACACGCAACGCATTGCAGCCTTGAACAGCGACGGGTCAATGTCGAGCATCGTCTCGCGCTGGAATATCAAGCCGAATGCCACGGCAACAAGTGTTGCCATGAACAGTGTGATCAGCGGTGGCACTCTCCGAGCTATCATCACCCCGGTGATTACCGGCACCAGCAACAGCCATGGAGTGATGTTGAACCTTTCGTTCAGTGCTGTCACAAACGTGGTGGTGTCGTTGTTGCCTTCGGGAGTCACCAGGAATCCGGCAATGCCGAATGCAATTAGTGCGAGCACAATCGATGGCACAGTGGTGATAACCATATATCGTATGTGCTTAAAGAGCGGAACCCCAACGCCACCCGATGCCAGTACAGTGGTGTCGGACAGCGGCGATATCTTGTCGCCGAAATATGCCCCCGAAATAATGGCGCCGGCAATAAGTCCGTCGGAGAATCCCAGAGCCTGGCCAATACCCATCAGAGCAATGCCGATGGTGGCTATGGTGGTCCACGAGCTGCCGGTCATTACGCTAACCAGGGCACATATTATGCACGTCGACATCAGGAACACGTCGGGATGCATTATCTGTAGACCGTAATAAATGAGAGTGGGCACCACGCCGCTAACCATCCATGCACCGCTCAGCGCGCCTATCAGGAGCAGTATTATCAGTGCACTTGCCACACTTGCCACGTTTTTAGTTATCGCTTTCTCAAAACTGGCCCAAGGCACATGCAGATATGCCATGCCGATAAATACACAGAAGGCTGAAACAGTAAGGAGCGACACCTGCGAAGCTCCCATGAGGGCATCGCTGCCGAAAGTGTGGATGGTGCTAACAAGCATTGTCACCAGTAATGCTATGGGAAGCAGCGACAACACTGCCGATGGCCGTTTTTTAGTTTGATTCTGCACTTTATTCCAGTAGTTTTCCCGTTATTGTATCGTTTTCCCAAATAAAGTGCAAAGTTAGTGCATTTGCCACTATGTTGCAACCAAATGGATAAATGCGCATCAATACAGTTTTGTATATTTCCATAATTTTATAATTTTGTGTATCATATCTGTTAACCCATTAATGCCTAATTATTGTTTATGGCCAGAAGATTTGTTTCAATTATTGCCTTTGTGATTATAGGTTGCTCGTGTTTGTTGGCGCAAAGTGCTCTTGGATTGCCGCGCAACATTTTTTCCGGTGAATGGAAAGCCGGGCATGTGCAAGGCATAGCAATCGATACCCAGCATGAGTATATGTATTACTCGTTTACCACCATGCTTGTGAAAACTGACTTGCAAGGCAATGTGGTGGGCACCGTCACAGGGCTTCTTGGCCATCTCGGTTGTCTGGCGATGAATCCTGCCGACGGCCGCCTGTATGGAACGCTCGAGTATAAAGACGATGTAATTGGCAAAGGCATTCTGAAGCAAGAGGGCGAGAACCGCGATTTCGTGAACACCTTCTATATTGCAATCTTCGATACCGATGCCATAAACCGAGTAGGCATGAACGCCGAGACCGATAAAGTGATGACCACCGTATGCCTGCCCACGGTCGAGGCCGATTACAATGCCACTGTAGAATATAGCGGCAAACAGTTCAAGCATCGCTTGGGATGCAGTGGGGTTGACGGAGTGTCGTTCGGTCCGTGTTTCGGAAAGAGTCGTGACTCGAAATGGTATCTCACAGTGGCATATGGGGTGTATAGCGACCTTGAACGTACCGATAACGATTACCAGGTGCTGCTGCAGTATGATGTGACGAATTGGCGGAAATATGAGCACGGGCTTTCGCTCGATAATCTGCATCGTTTTGGTCCGAAGAACCCTGACGGACAGTATTTTGCCTTTACCGGTAACACCGACTGGGGTATCCAGAATCTGGAGTATGATGTCACAAATAATTGCTGGATAGCAGCAGTGTATCGAGGCAAGAAACCGCAATACCCCAACTATGGCGTGTATGCAATCGACGGTAGCAAGAAGCCGCATAAGCAGCCACTTGATGGCGTGCCATATATAAAGAAAGGCAATGTGCTGAGTCTTCTGCCGAAAGGGTTGTGCAGCGACGGCATCTATGGATGGAATTTCAAATATGGCTCCACCGGCATAGTGTCGCTGGGCGATGGTTATTTCTATATATCGCACAACGGCCGTAGTGCCGATGGCAATGAGTATACCAACCTGAAAATGTATCGTTTTGTCCCCGATTCACCCTACGGATTCGAATTGGTGAAATAGGGTAGGAGTGTCTGACATGCGCGAGTCGGTGTTTCGTTTCAAGCAATTTGCGGTTGCCAACAAAGAGAGTGCTATGAAGGTTGGCACCGATGGCGTGCTTATTGGTGCTTGGGCTTATTGTGGAATAGGAGGCCGTATTCTCGATGCCGGATGTGGCACCGGGCTCATTGCATTGATGCTTGCTCAGCGCAATCAGTCGGCGCAGATAACTGCCATCGATATTGACTCAACGGCGTGCATCGAAGCCCGATATAATGTAGCTGCATCGCCATGGAGCGAACGTATTAAGGTCTGTCAAGCCGATATCCTCGATTATTGCCGCAGTGGCGCCCGATTTGATGCAGTGGTGTCGAATCCGCCGTTTTATGCCAATGGCTTGTTGTGTCCCGACGACAAGCGCTCAGTTGCCCGCCATGCTGTGGGGCTTCCGCTCGATGCTTTTATGGCTGGTTGCAGTACATTGCTTGCCGATGATGGGGTGCTATCGTTTATCTATC
>JBJEKE010000311.1:0-8487 GCA_051878475.1 Muribaculaceae bacterium
AGCCACATGACCTTTCAGCTGCAGTTTGCCCAGAATATCTGTAACCGAATTAATGTAGTTCACATGTGCCACAAGCATCGAATCGGTGGTTGCTGGTACCCACATCCAATAGCCCAAAGTTTCGTCATAGTAATTATGAGACTCCGAATTCTCGAAATCCTCTTTCCACTTGTCGTAGTTGGTCAGTTCTTGGCCATGCAGATAATTGTTCGAGGTAATCAGAGTTTCGCCGTTAACCGAAAGCTTAACAGCATCGGTGATGAGCGAGTTATATATTGCCATCTCGTTATCAACCTTGTAGCCATTCTGCATTGTCACTGCAAGCTTAACCTGGGCAGACTTGGCATCGTTGTTGATTTCCGATGTCATCACCAGCTTGAATTTCTCAACAGAGTCAATCGAACCTACGACGGTGATTGTGTGTGGAATACGGCCAACGAAGTCGACCTCGGTCCAGTCGGTATACTCTGCGCTCTGGCTGAGAGTCACTTTGCAGGTACCCCAGTCGGTGGGATAGCGCATCTCGATGTAATCGGCGTCGATGACTTTCTCCCACTCATAATTAGTGGTATTTGCAACAAACACTCCATAATAATCGGAAATCTGATACAGTTCCACCCCATTCTGTGTGGCCTTCACTATAGCTCCGGCATTGCCTTTGGCTACTTCGCCGACAGATTTAAGGATGGCGCTCAGATTTGTCACAGTGGCATTGTTATGTACATCGTAATATTTCGGGTCGAGGTCATAACCTGAGTACACTCTCACAAATTGGTCAACCATTCTAACGATATCAGCCTGATCGTTGATGTTCACCTTACTGTTGAGTTCTTCGCCAATCTGGATAAGTCGTTCTTTCGACTGTGCTGGGCTCATGCCTGTGGCATCAACCGGTGCGTTGAATGTAATATAATCGATTTCATCGAGATTTATTGTCTCTTCGTAACCGGTAATCGACAGTGTGCGGCCTCCATTGCCGAACTTAAGGTCGCCGGCCACGCCAAAATTATATTTTGTATACACATCACCCTTCTTTACATAAAGTGCCTGAGGGAATGTTATTGCATTTGCTGCCAAGCAACAAACAATTGCTGTAAGCGATATAATCAGTTTTTTCATTTCAATACAATTTTTGAGGTTTTACTTCCTATTTCTACAATATACAACCCCTTGGGAAGGCTTTTCATGTTTACGGTATTGCCGGCCTTAACTTGAGGGATATCGGCACACAGACGGCCTTGAACGTCAAACACACGCAGCTGCCCGTCGACATTCACCTGCAATACATTGCCAATTACCGTTACTATCCTGCTCGAAATCTTTGCATCCGCAGCCGACACTCCGGATATTTCCTCGTTTACTTTCATCATTTCCAATTCGGCCGATGAGTATTCTTTCACAACAGCATCGCCAGCACCGAGCAGCTGCATTCCGCCATTTTTGAATGTCAGTTTGTCAACCAAGGAAAGGTCGAACAGTTCCCATTGTCCGTCGGATTTCTGGACGTGAAGATAAAGTGCTTCGGCATACATGGTAAGGCTCGCACTTAACAAAGCCACTGCCACCAACATTTTTTTCATAACCATTTTCAAGGTTTGTTACATCGTTCCCCGAAACCCTGAGAGAACTATTTAAAATTCATTACGACAAAACGCAGGTTTCCCATAAAAAAGCATCCAACAAGCTAATGCAATTCTGATTGTATCACTATAATTTCCTTTTCGCTTACAATTTACACATTCCGGCTACAAGCATCAGCATCGGCACATTTTCATGACGTTTTTGTCAATAGGATTGCTCAAATAATTATTATAGCTTTGATTGCACAAAGTTATTAAATTTTGCAAAAACCTAAAATAATAATCAATGAAACTTTCAGCAATTCTTATCTTCGCAACATGAACAGCACCACAGCCGACATTTATCGTTCAATTATTCGACTTGGCAGCCCCATCACCATCGGGCAGCTGGGCATTATTGTACTCAGTTTTGCCGACACCATGATGGTGGGCCGATATTCCACCGACGCATTGGCAGCAGCCTCGTTTGTCAACAATGTGCTGGTAATCCCGGCCATGCTGCTTATCGGATTCTCTAATGGCCTCACCCCGATTGTCGCCGCACTGTTCGCCCGAGGCGACATGAAGTCGCTATGCACCAACATCCGCATGGGATTTCTCCAGAACCTATTGTTTGGCATCATTCTCACCGCCTTGCTCATCGCCCTGTACTTCAACCTCGACAAGATGGGACAGCCGGAGAATCTGTTGCCACTAATCCGCGGCTACTACCTGATTACCCTCGGCGGAGTGCTGCTTATTGCCGTCACCAACGTTGGGCGCCAGATTTTCGAGGCCACCGGCAGCGCAACGCTGTCAATGTGGATTCTGCTGGGAGGAAACACCCTGAACATAATATTCAATTATCTGCTTATTTTCGGCAAATTCGGGTTTCCGGAGCTGGGACTCAACGGCGCAGGCATCAGCACCATCGGCTCCCGCATTGTCATTGCCATTGCATTCATATGCATCATGGCAATGAGCCACCGCTACAGCCACATTTTCAAGGGCGCCATCCGTGCCCGCTCCGACCGCAACATCGCCCTCAAGGTACTCCAAACATCGTGGCCGGTGTCGTTGCAGATAGGCATTGAAACCGGATTCTTTGCCGTGTGTGGCATCATGATGGGATGGATTGGCGAAATACAACTTGCCGCCAACCAGATTCTAATAACTATCGGCCAACTGGGATTCACCATCTATATGGGATACTGTGCGGCCGTGTCGATATGCATATCGCGGGCCATCGGATTGCGCGACATCAAATTGCTGCGCGCTACGAGCCGTTGCGGTTATCGGCTCACACTCTTCATCACCACCATTTCATCGGCCGTAATCCTATTGTTTGGCGAACAACTGATTCGCATTTTCACCACCGACGCCGAAGTTATCCTCAAGGCTGTATCACTGATTCCGCCGCTTGTACTCTACCAATATGCCGACGGCACACAGATTATGTTCTGCAACGCATTGCGCGGTACCACCTATGTGAAACCGCTGCTCATCATTGCCGTAGTGGCTTATTGCATTGTAAATCTGCCAATTGCCTACGCGCTGGGCTTCGTGGCGGGATTCGGCGAGTATGGCATGTACTATTCCTATTCGCTGGGGCTTGGCGTAGCTGCTGCGCTTTACTACCGCTACTTCCGCAAGAAGGTGAACGCCCTCGAGAAAGAATTTGCCGCCTAATGCACGAATCCCATTGCAATGCCATACGGCACTGCAATGGGACCAATTTTGTATCTGTGGAGGGAGTGGTTACCAGCCTCCGCTGGCACCTCCACCACCGAAACTGCCTCCGCCAAAGCCTCCAAAGCCTCCGAAGCCGCTTCCTCCGGAGCCAAAACCGGAGCTCGAGCCACCTCCGACACCGGGGCCGAAGATTATCGGGCCGCCTAAAGTACGGCCACCGCCCGACGAGCCATTGCTGCCGTTGTTGTCGCCCCCTTTCCCGGTTGCTTCGGCAAGCACGACAAAGAGTATTATCGCACCCAACACAATGGCAAGGGCTATGAACATCATAGCGGTATCGTCATCAGAATTGGCATAATCGTCGATGCTATACTCCTTGGCAGCAATAGGCATTATCACTGAGAGCGCGCTCGATATGCCGCCATAGTAATCGTTCTGCTTGAAGTGCGGAATCATCTCCCGCTCGATAATCATCTTGCAGGCAGCATCGGGAAGAGCGCCCTCGAGGCCATAGCCGGTGGAGATAGCCACACGGCCACCGCCGTTATCGTTTTTCGGCTTCATCAGTATCACTATTCCGTTGTTGTTCTTGGAGCCGCCTACGCCCCACTTCTCGCCCAGCTCAGCCGCCATCATCGACACGTCCTGATCCTCAAGGTCGGACACGGTGACAACAGTTATCTGGTTCGACGTACGACGCGAGAATCTCACCAGAGAGTCTTCGAGCACGGCACGCTGCTCAGGGCTGAAAACCTCGGCAAAGTCGTTCACCAGACGTGCAGGCTTCATCGGCTCGGGCACATCAGCCACAGCTATCAATGCTGCGAGCAACGCCATAAGCACGGCAAGGAAATATTTAATTTTCGTCATATGATATTTCGTTAGGCTGTTCGTTAATATCGTTGTCCACCGGCGGGAAGAACTTTGCCAGATTCTCGCCAATGGCTTCGATAACCAGGCATATACCGGTGGTGGCATCACCGCCGCGCAGATACTGCGCCAGCAGGTTCTTTTCGCTGTCCCAGAAATCGGCGGGCACCACCTCGTTGATGCCGCTGTCGCCTATTATTGCAAAGCATCGCGACTCGAATGCAATGTATATGAGCACTCCGTTACGTCGCTCAGTTGCATACATTTCCAGCTCGTTGAACTTCTCCACCGCCCGTTTGTAGGCATCGCCCGAAGCGCAGCGCGGCTCAACGTGTACACGAATCTCGCCTGAAGTGGCTTGCTCGGCCTGCTCAATAGCCGCTACTATGCGCTGCTGGCCGGCAGATGAGATGAATTTATCGAGTTTCATTGGCACGGGGTTAGGTCAGAATTGCACTGTCGGAGCCTGCTCTGCACCTTCCTGAGCCTTGAAATAAGGCTTACGCTCGAAACCGAACATCGAAGCCACTATGCTGCGCGGGAATTTGCGGATTGAAGTATTATACACCTGTGCTGTCTCGTTGAATTTCTTGCGTTCAACGGCTATGCGGTTCTCGGTGCCTTCGAGCTGCGCCTGCAATTCCTTGAAGTTTTCGTTTGCCTTCAGGTCGGGATAGTTTTCGGTGATGGCGAGCAGCTTGCCCAAAGCAGTACCAAGTTCGCCTTGTGCCGCCTGGAATTTCTCAATAGCCTCGGGAGTGAGATTAGTTGGGTCGATAGTCATCTGAGTGGCCTTTGCACGAGCCGAAACCACACCTTCGAGTGTTTCCTTTTCATGTGCGGCATAGCCCTTAACGGTGTTCACCAAATTAGGGATAAGGTCGGCACGACGCTGGTAGACATTCTCAACCTGCGACCATGCAGTGTCGACACTCTCTTCGGAGCTTACCAACGAATTATAAGCGCTTACACACATAATGGCAATTACAGCCACCACAGCAATGATGATTACAGGAATCGATAATTTTTTCATTTTTCTAAAGATATAAATTGTTAATAATTTGTTTTCAACAGTTACAAATATAACGCTTTTACATAAAACACGTTCTGTAACGACACAAATATATGTCAACAATTTCCTGCCGGCATTACGACAACAACATTGCAGGAATATTATCGTTTTGCACCCCTCCATCCGATGCAATGTTGCAATAAGCAATAGTTGCATATGCCGCATAATATTGGTATCTTCGTGGGCAAATACAACCAACATTGACCATGAAGAAAGTAATAGCACTAATTCTTGCAACCGTTGTCGCTACGGCATCGGCATTGGCCGTCGAAGCCGGCCACATTAAATCGAAAGCATTCAAGGCCAGCAACATTTTCGGCGGCAAGCCCAGCGCCGAGCTCTATTCGGCCACCGGAAGGGGCATGATTACCAACATACAGCTCATTGGAGCTGTTGGCACCGACGTGAGCGACTCCAACATACTGTGGGATGGATTCTACCGCACAACGATGAACGTATACGTCGATGGCCAGAAATCAATTGCCGGAACAATCTATGAACTCTGCGGCATGGGTTCGAAAGCCAATGCCTACAACGATTTTGCCGACCTCAGCTACTCCACCCCGCTGTTCTCAAAGCTCGGACGCTTCAGCGGCATACAGTTCACCATGAAAATTCCATACTACCAGTCGGTTCGCATCGAGCTGGTGCGCCATCCCGACGATGTGGGCAAGCCTCAGCTTATGTGGGGGCTGGTGCGCGAAACCGACATCATCGACATCGACTACGGCACAGTGAAAGTGCCTTACGGGGCCCGGCTGAAAGCATTGGCAGTTAACAAGACCGTTAAGCCCGGAGACGAACTCGAGCTGATGAACAGCCACCGCAAAGGCGTGTATCTTGGATGCAATTTCGACTGCGTGGGCACTGCTTTCGGATGGATTGAAGGCTGTGTAAGAGCTTATTACAGCGACAGCACCACTCCGGTGATGCTTTCATCGGGATTTGAGGACTATGTGGGATTCTGCTTCGCTTTCAACCAAAGCACCGTGCAACACCCCAATTTCGGAGCTACTTTCGTGCACATGACATCGGCACCGTTCCACGTGTGCGCTTTCCGTCAGCATTTCCTCGACCCTATTTACTTCGACAACGGAGGTTTCCGTCTGACAGTGCGAAACAGCGACCAGAACTTTACCGGCACCAGCACCGTGACATCGGGCGAAGGCCTTGCCGGAAACCAAGGCAACTGCGACTACACAGCAATAGCATTCTTCTACGAATGGGATTAACCAACCAACACCAAATACTAAAATGAAACTAAACATCATAGCATTGGCTGCCTCATTGGCACTCAACACACTTTCCGCATCAGCGGCTAACCCGCTTGTCGACGGCTGGAACGCCGACCCCGAAGCCGTTATCGTCGACGGCACATGCTGGATTTACCCAACCATCAACGGCGCCCGATTTGACACATATTCATCAACCGACCTGGTGAACTGGACCCGACATGAGAACATTCTCGACACCTGCACTGTTTCGTGGGCACACAACTGCATGTGGGCTCCGGCAATGGTGCACCACAACGGCCGTTACTACTTCTTTTTCAGCGCCAACAATGTGCATCAGGGCGAAATCGGAGGCATTGGCGTGGCTGTGGCCGACAATCCTGCCGGACCTTTCACCGATGCCCTCGGTCATCCGCTAATCGGCGAAATCATAAACGGAGCACAGCCAATCGACCAATATGTGTTCCGCGACGACGACGGCCAGTTCTATATGTACTACGGCGGGTGGGGACACTGCAATGTGGTGCGACTGTCCGATGACCTTATGAGCATGATTCCATTCGACGACGGCACCACCTACCGCGAAATCACACCGAAAGACTATGTAGAAGGCCCGTTCATGCTCAAGCGCAACGGCAAATACTACTTCATGTGGAGCGAAGGAAGCTGGACCGGCCCCGACTACCGCGTGGCATATGCCATCAGCACATCGCCGTTCGGCCCGTTTGAACGCATCGGCACCATCCTGCAGAAGGACGACACTATAGCCACCGGCGCCGGCCATCATTCCGTTATCCAAATACCCGGGACCGACGAATACTATATAGTGTATCACCGCCGCCCTATCGGCGACACCGTAGCCGGACACCGCCAGATGTGCATCGACCCGCTTATCTTCGACACCGACGGATTCATCACGCCGGTGGTGATGACCCACGAAGGCATTGGTCCCAAGAGCCTGAAAGCCAAATAGCAAGCACCGGCGGCGCACCGGTCGGCATCGGAATTTTCAGCAATTTTTCTGAAAATTCATTAATTATTCCGAAAATTTGCTATTTTTGCGAAATATTCACTTTTTGTAAAAAGGCATTTCACTATGGAACAGGATTACGAAGCAATGGTGGCTCAAAGCGCCGAAGAATTGTTCCAAGTTATGGAAACGCGTATTGCCCCACAAGGTATGGAGCGCATACGCGATGCCTATAATTTGGCATATCAAGCACACAAAGGACAGAAACGCAAAGGCGGACAGCCTTACATCATTCACCCAATTGCCGTGGCGCGCATTGTTGGCGCCGACCTCAATCTGGGTGCGAATCCTGTTATTGCCGCTCTGCTGCACGACGTAGTGGAGGACACCCCCGTGGAATTGTCCGATATCGAGAAGCGTTTTGGCTCTGATGTAGCCTTTCTGGTGAAAGTGGTCACCAAGCAGAAGAAGCAGCAGTATGAAATGTCGAAACAGCTCGACAACTTCAAGCAGATGCTCGACTCGGTGCACTACGATATCCGTGCAATCCTTATCAAGCTTGCCGACCGACTGAACAATATGCGTACGCTCGACAGCATGCGCCCCGACAAGCAGATGAAAATTGCCGGTGAAACCGACTATTTCTACGCACCGCTCGCCAACCGCCTCGGCCTTTACAACATCAAGACCGAGCTCGAGAACCTCAGTTTCCAATACCGCTGCCCTCAGGAATTCAACACCATCGTCGAACACCTGAAAGCCGACGAACGCGAATATTCGGCACGAATCAAGACCTTTACCGACCGGATTTCCATCATCCTTAGCCAGAACGACGTGTCGGCCCGCATTTTGGTGAAATACCGCACGCCCTACAGTATCTGGCGCAAGATGATGGCTACGGGAGCCGACTTCAAGCATATCGACAACCGCCACTACATCCACATAGTGTTCCCCGACAACATATCGATATCGGAAAAGCATATGTGCCTGCGCATCTACTCTCTCCTGACCGATATGTTCAAGGAGAAGCCGGGAATCAACAAGAATTCCTTCCGGCAGCACCTGAGACTGGTATTTCAGGAAGGGGGCAAA
>JBJEKE010000312.1:0-8463 GCA_051878475.1 Muribaculaceae bacterium
GTTTTTGAAATGCTCAACGAATTCACGGTCGGTGGTGATGTATATGCTCGAAACGTCCATTGTGGCGTGAGTTGAGTTATAAAGTTCAACCCAAGCTGTACACTGACCGTATTCATCAACCAGGCTGCTGTCGTTTACCACCATCACTTCATTAACGTAGAGACCTTTGCGGCTTTGTGCAAATGAAGTCCCGGCTAGTAATACCAAGAACAGTAATAATAATGATTTTCTCATAATAATTTAATTATAGAGGAATGTTACCGTGTTTCTTAGCCGGGTTAACGACTTTCTTAGTTTGTAATTGCTGTAATGCACGGATAACACGGAAACGAGTGTTACGTGGTTCGATAACGTCGTCGATATAACCGTATTTGGCGGCATTGTATGGATTACAGAACAACTTGTTATATTCAGCTTCTTTCTCAGCAAGGAATTTAGCTGGATCCGGTTGGTCTTTAGCTTCACGTGCATAGAGAACTTCTACTGCACCGGCACCACCCATAACTGCGATTTCAGCCGATGGCCATGCATAGTTCATGTCGCCTCGCAGCTGCTTACAGCTCATTACGATGTGGCTACCACCGTAACTCTTACGCAATGTAACAGTTACTTTCGGCACTGTAGCTTCGCCGTATGCGTAAAGCAGTTTTGCTCCGTGGAGGATTACAGCGTTGTACTCTTGGCCAGTACCAGGCAAGAAGCCGGGAACGTCGACGAGTGTTACCAGAGGAATGTTGAATGCGTCGCAGAAGCGAACAAAGCGGGCACCTTTACGCGATGCGTTGCAGTCGAGCACACCGGCAAGGTATTTTGGCTGGTTTGCAACGATACCAACTGACTGGCCGTTCATACGTGCGAAACCTACAATTATATTCTTTGCATAGTCGCGCTGTACTTCAAGGAATTCGCCGTTGTCGATGATTGCACCGATTACTTCATACATGTCGTATGATTTGTTCGGATTGTCAGGGATGATTTCATTGAGAGAATCTTCCAGACGATCGATTGGGTCGGTGCATTCTACCAGAGGAGCCTCTTCGAGGTTGTTCTGTGGTATGAAGCTGAACAGCTTGCGGATAATCTTGATGGCTTCTTCACCGTCTTCAGCAGCAAAGTGGGTTACACCCGATTTGGTTGCGTGAACTACAGCACCACCAAGTTGTTCTTGGCTTACATCTTCGCCGATAACAGTCTTTACTACCTTAGGACCGGTAAGGAACATATATGAGATGCCCTTGGCCATGATTGTGAAGTCGGTAAGTGCCGGTGAATAAACAGCACCACCTGCACAAGGACCAAGAATGGCTGAAATCTGAGGAATTACACCTGATGCAAGAATGTTGCGTTGGAAAATCTCGGCATAGCCAGCGAGCGCATTAATGCCTTCCTGGATACGTGCTCCACCTGAGTCGTTAAGACCGATGACTGGCGCACCCATCTTCATGGCCATATCCATGATTTTGCAAATCTTCAACGACATCGTCTCGGAAAGCGAACCAGCCGATACTGTGAAATCTTGTGCGAACACATACACCAAACGGCCTTCGATTGTTCCGTAACCTGTTACTACACCGTCGCCGAGATAATGCTTCTTCTCCATGCCGAAGTTGGTACAACGATGAGTTACAAACATGTCGAGCTCTTCGAAGCTACCTTCGTCGAGAAGTTGAGCAATGCGTTCACGGGCTGTGTATTTGCCTTTGTCGTGTTGCTTCTGAATTGCTTTCTCGCCGCCGCCAAGACGCGCTTGTTCGCGCATCGAGATCAATTCTTGTACTTTTTCAAGTTGACTACTCATGACTTTATCAATATTTATTATTTATTTGGATTTTCACATAATTCAGTTAACACGCCGATTGTTGACTTCGGGTGCAGGAATGCTATGTTAAGGCCTTCGGCACCTTTACGTGGAGCCTTGTCGATAAGGCGTACGCCCTTGCTCTCAACTTCAGCCAAAGCATTAGCTACGCCATCTTCAACAGCAAATGCCAAGTGATGGATTCCTTCGCCACGCTTTTCAATGAATTTAGCTACTGCGCTCTCTTCGCTTGTGGGCTCAAGAAGTTCTATCTTAGTTTGTCCTACTTTGAAAAATGCGGTCTTAACTTTCTGGTCTGCAACTTCTTCGATTGAATAGCATTTAAAACCAAGAATGCTCTCATAATAAGGAATTGCCTCTTCAAGACTCTTCACGGCGATTCCTAAATGTTCGATATGCGAAATATTCATAACACTTAATTTTGTTAGTTAAATAAGGTTTGTTAATTACGGCAAATTTAGCAATAAAATTGCGTCTGACAAAACAATTAATTACAAATATAATAGGTGTGTTTATACATTTCTGTCGGTATAATTGCCTTTTTTATATCACTCGGATTCTTGGCACTCTTCTCTGTTTTCCACGTTTTCCCGTCACTAGTGTAAATTGTTCTTGTCTATTCATGAATATAATATACTGACGATATGTCAGTAATATTTGGCTGAAACTATGACATCTCCTTTTGGCATAACATTTGCAAAATCACTAATCGAATTTTATTTAGAAACAAATTAAAAATTAAGATAATTATGGGAAAGATAATTGGTATAGACCTTGGTACCACTAATTCGTGTGTTTCGGTTCTTGAAGGTAAAGATCCGGTAGTAATACCTAACAGCGAAGGACGTAACACCACTCCTTCTATAGTAGCATTTGTTGATGGTGGCGAACGTAAAGTGGGTGATCCCGCTAAGCGCCAGGCTATCACAAACCCTACTCGCACAATTTTCTCTATCAAGAGATTCATGGGAGAGACTTTCGACCAGGTTAACAACGAAATTAAGCGTGTGCCCTACTCTGTTGTTCGTGGCGACAACAACACTCCACGTATCGACATCGATGGCCGCCAGTACACACCACAGGAAATCTCGGCAATGATTCTACAGAAGATGAAAAAAACAGCCGAAGATTATCTCGGACAAGCTGTTACCGATGCAGTAATCACAGTTCCTGCATATTTTAACGATTCTCAGCGTCAGGCAACAAAGGAAGCCGGCGAAATTGCTGGTCTGAATGTTCGTCGTATCGTTAACGAACCTACTGCTGCAGCCTTGGCTTATGGTCTCGATAAGTCAACAACTGATAAGAAAATCGCTGTATTCGACCTTGGTGGTGGCACATTCGATATCTCAATTCTTGAATTGGGCGACGGCGTTTTCGAAGTAAAGTCGACAAATGGCGATACTCACCTTGGTGGTGACGACTTCGACCATGTGATTATCGATTGGCTTGCAGATGAATTCCAGAGCGAGGAAGGTGTCGACCTCCGTAAGGACCCAATGGCTCTTCAGCGCCTTAAGGAAGCTGCAGAAAAGGCTAAGATTGAACTTTCGAGTTCTTCATCTGCTGAAATCAACTTGCCGTATATCATGCCGGTTAACGGTATTCCAAAACACCTTGTAAAGACTCTTACTCGCGCTAAATTCGAACAACTTTGCGATCGTCTTATCCAGGCTACAATTCCGCCTTGTCAGCAAGCTCTGAAAGATGCTGGTCTTTCGGTTTCCGATATCGATGAAGTGATTCTTGTCGGTGGTTCCACCCGTATTCCTGCCATTCAGCAGATTGTTGAACGTTTCTTCGGTAAAGCTCCTTCCAAAGGCGTAAATCCTGACGAAGTTGTTGCAGTAGGTGCTGCTATCCAGGGTGGTGTACTGAGTGGTGACGTTAAGGATGTGCTCCTTCTCGACGTAGTTCCGTTGTCGGTAGGTATTGAAACTCTTGGTAATGTAATGACTAAGCTTATTGAAGCCAACACTACAATTCCAACCCGAAAGAGTGAAGTGTTCTCCACTGCTGTCGACAATCAGCCATCTGTTGAAATCCATGTTCTTCAGGGTGAGCGTCCAATGGCTAAAGACGATAAGACTCTTGGCCGATTCATCCTCGACGGTATTGCTCCAGCAATGCGTGGTGTGCCTCAGATTGAAGTTACTTTTGAAATCGACGCAAACGGCATTCTCAACGTTTCTGCCAAGGATAAAGCAACCGGTAAGGAACAGAGCATCAGAATCGAAGCTTCAAGCGGCTTGACCGATGAAGAGATCAAGCGTATGAAGGAAGAAGCCGCTGCAAATGCCGCTGCCGATGCTAAGGAGAAAGAAAGAGCCGATAAACTCAATCAAGCCGACTCGATGATTTTCCAGACCGAAAAGAGTCTTAAGGATCTTGGCGACAAGTTGCCAGCCGATCGCAAGGAGTCGATCACTGAAGCTCTCAACAAACTGAAGGATGCCCACAAATCGCAGGATTTGGCTGCAATCGATGCCGCTATGAATGAACTTAACTCTCGTTTCCAGGCTGCTTCTCAGGACCTATACAATGCACAGCAGCAAGCCGGCGCTAATCCTAATGCGGGTGCAAATTCTGGCCAGGGTGCTGCTGGTAACAATGGCTCGAATGGTGAAGATGTAACTGACGTTCCTTTCGAGGAGGTGAAGTAAACATCACTATAAATTGAAGATAAAAGGTGTGTAACTCTTAAACGGGTTCACACCTTTTTCGTTGTTCTGTATACTTCTGGCCATTTTGTGTTGTTCTTGAAATTTGGTTTTATTAATTTTGTAATAAAAACCGATATAAATGATTTCTGATTTTGCGGCAATAGACTTTGAAACGGCTAACCAACACCGTTCAAGTGTGTGCAGTGTGGGTGTGGTAGTGGTTAGAGGTGGCCTAATAGTCGATAAATACTACAGTCTGATATACCCTCGTCCTGGATTTTTCACACGCTGGACGACAGAAGTGCACGGGTTGACAATGGATGATGTAGAATATGCTCGTAAATTCCCGGAAGTCTGGAAGGAGTTGGCTCCGAAGATTGCCGGATTAACGTTGGTTGCACACAATTCCCCATTCGACGAAGGTTGTTTGAAAGCTGCATTCGATGCCTACGATATGGATTATCCCGGCTATAAATTTCTTTGCACTTGCCGTGCATCACGAAATAAACTACGCGGTATTTTGCCTAATCATCAGCTGCATACTGTTTCCGATTATTGTGGTTATAATCTTGAGAATCATCATCATGCTCTTGCCGATGCCGAAGCATGTGCAATGATCGCATTGAAACTATTATAAAAATAGTCATGACCTCTTGGCCATGACTAAACTAAATCTTACGATAATGAGTATTCCTAACGACCCAATCATCTTATTGAGCTATATCAATATGCAATTGCGCGATAATTACACATCACTCGATGAGCTATGTGCTTCGCTTGATATTGACTGTTCAGAGCTATGCGGTAAACTCAGCGATGTTGGCTTTGTATACGATGAAGCTACTAATCAGTTTAAATGATTACTTCAATTCAAGTACTTCAATCCAGTATCCATCAGGATCTTCGATGAAATATAGCCCCATGTCGGTGTTAACGTAGCATACGACACCCATCTCTTCGTGGTGTTTTCTTATTTTTTCGTAATTCTCAACACGTACACATAGGTGGAATTCGCATTCGCCCAAGTCGTATTTTTGTGGGTGGTCCTTGAGCCATGTGAGTTCCAATTTGAAGTCGGTGGTCCTGTCGGTCAGATAAACAATTATGAACGAGCCATCTTTTGCCACAATACGGCTTTGTTCTGTGAGATTCAATGCATCGTTGTAGAATTTGATGCTCCTGTCTAAGTCTGAAACATTGAAGTTAAAGTGGTCGAATTTTGATTTAATTTCCATATTCCGTTAGATATTTATTGTTATTGATTCTCCCGCTAATGATAAGTTATGGTATATGCCTTCCTGCTTGTTGGCATATTTATCGAAACAAAATGCTTCTTCGGTAAATCCTGTGAAATGCATAGGGAAAAAGTGAACTACGTGGAAGTTCTCGGCAAATTGCTTTGCTCCACGGAAATAATCACTTCCTATTCGTGCATCTACCGGAAACATTGCAATCTGAAAAGTGTCGGTTACAGTTTTGATGTCGCGAAGAATTGACATATAGTCGCCTTCAGCTTTTCTGACTTCCTGAGGTGTTGACTCGTCAGCCCAATGCCAATTATTCAGGTCACCTGCATGGAAAATCTTCTTCCCTGATATAGTTACGCAAAACGACACTCCTACATCGGTCGATGAAAATGCATTTATTGAAATGCCATTGTTGCATATGGCTGAATTGCTCTTCATGAATATTGTACCTTCGGGGAAATGAATCCTCCGGCAATGTCGTTTCACTTCATTGGCAATCACGAAAGTAGCATTAGGGAATAATTTGAATATCTCTGGATTGAAGTGGTCGTGGTGCGAATGAGAAACTAAAACATATACCGCGCTGTATCTTGATAAGTCAATGCTTTTAACCACATTTGACTCATCGATGAAGTAATCGAAAACAAGCAATTTATTGCATATTTCAATCATAAAGCCGCTATGGCCAACGAATGTTATTGTTGCGCATTGAGTTCGTTCCATCCTATCATAAAATATTCACGATTATAATCTACTGGTCGCAGTATTGTGTCATTGGCAATGACAATGTCAAGGTCAATTGGAATCACTCCTTTTAGTTTTGATTCTTTGCTGCGACCACAATTAATCTCATACTGCTTGAGCATGTCGTTCAGGTCGTTGTGGCTATGTTCCGATTCACAAATAGCCACAGCATTCATATATTCGTTATCCACATGGTTGATTGCTTCGGTACAGTATACCGATGATGCCACAATTGATTGGGCTATTGAACTTAACCAATCGATTGCTTTTGCCAATTGTATATCTCTATCGGCAGTGTTACTCCCTATACTAATTACATATCTGTTCATAAGCCTTTAAGGGATAATGATATACGTTTTCGAGATTCATCTATCGATATCACCTTAACTTGAAGGTGCTGATTTATGCGAAGGACATCGTTTGGTGATGATATATAATTGTCCGACATTTCAGAAATATGTATAAGTCCGTTTTCCTTGATGCCAATGTCGACAAAAGCACCGAATTGTGTAATGTTACTAACAATTCCATTAACCACCATTCCCTCTTTCAATTCGCTCAGAGTATTTATCCGTTCATCGAATGCAAAGGTATCGGCCTTGTGGCGAGGGTCGATACCACGGCAACCGATTTCGTTGATTATTGACTGGAGTGTGGTGAGCCCATGCTCGGAGGATACATATTTGTTCAAATCAATGCTTGCACGTTTTGAAGTGTCGTTGACAAAATCTTTCAATGAACAATTGCAATCCTTTGCCATTTGCTTCACAATGGGATAACTTTCAGGATGAACAAAGGTTGAATCGAGCGGATTGTCGCCATCGATAATTCGCAAGAATCCGGAAGCTTGCTGGAATGCTTTTGGCCCAAGACGGTCTACCTTCAACAATTCTGAACGATTACGGAAAGAGCCGTGTTCCTGACGATATTTTACTATGTTTCCGGCCAATGAGGGTCCCAGCCCCGACACATATCCAAGAAGTTCTTTGGATGCTGTGTTTACGTTCACGCCAACAGTGTTCACACAACTCTCAACTGTGAAATTGAGAGATTGCTGCAATTTGTTCTGGTCGACATCGTATTGATATTGTCCTACTCCTATCGATTTAGGATCGATTTTAACCAATTCAGCAAGCGGGTCGATTAACCTGCGACCAATCGAGACCGCACCTCGAACGGTGACATCTTTATCTGGAAATTCTTCGCGTGCCAATTTCGATGCTGAATATATTGAAGCTCCATCTTCGCTTACAACAAATATTTGCATGTTGGCGCCATATCTTAGCGATTGGAAGAATTTCTCGGTTTCTCGGCTTGCTGTGCCGTTGCCAATGGCTATTGCATCAATTTTGTATGATTCAATAATTGTAGAGATTTTCTTAGCGGCACCTCTGAAATCAGATTTTGGCTGATTTGGGTAGATTACATCGTTGTGAAGCAGTTTGCCGTTCTCGTCAAGGCATACTATTTTGCAGCCAGTTCTAAAGCCAGGGTCAACACCGAGCACCCGTTTCTCACCCAAGGGTGCTTGCATAAGAAGTTGCCGCAAGTTAGATGAGAATACTTCAATTGCCGATTCATCGGCCAGATCTTTCGATATACGCGCAAACTCATTCTCAATCGATGGCTTTATAAGTCGTTTATAGGCATCTTTTATAGCTCTTGATATCAGTTCTGAAGAAGCTGATTGTCTCTTGAGAATAATTCTTGATATTTTTTCGATTGCTGTATCGGAATCCACATCTATCGATACCTTCATCAGTCCTTCGCGCTCGGCTCTACGTATGGCTAGAATACGATGCGACGATGCTCGCGATAGTTTCTCGGCATAGTCGAAATAGTTTGAATATTTTGCGGCTTCATCTCTTTTCGTCTCTACTACCCTGCTGCTTATTGTGGCATAACGTTGAAATTCGGTTCTGACAGTTCTCCGAACTGTCTGATTCTCGCGGTGGTATCCCAAGGGTGGCTCCACGCATCCTGACGAATG
>JBJEKE010000313.1:0-2062 GCA_051878475.1 Muribaculaceae bacterium
ATATGCCTATACACACCGAGCCCACATCCCAAAGCATTATTTTGGCATGCGGACATCGGCTCTTGCAAATTGTTGATTGATGCCAATCAGATGTTAAGATACTCGCGCAGAGCTGCCACATATTCGGCAAACGCCTGACTCCCTTTCTCGGTTATCCGGCATGTGGTGCGCGGCTTCTTGCCTGAAAAGCCTTTTTCAATCTCGATGTAACCGGCCTGCGCCAGTTTGTCGAGCTGAATACTCAGGTTACCTGCTGTAGATTCTGTCACCGACTTCAGATACACGAAGTCGGCTTCGGCCATATTCATCAGCACCGACATCACCGCCAGCCGCAGCTGCGAATGCAATAGCGGGTCGAGTTCTTTCATTTCTGTCGTTTCGATTTACTGTTGAGCACATGCCCGGGAATTATCATCATACACACAAACGCCAGCACAAACAATGGCAGATAGAAGTTTGCCAGCAGCGGAACATTAGCCGAAACAAGTGCCATGGTAACTATTCCGGCAACTACACCCACCGTGCCACCTACCTTGAGCGATGTCTCGCCTACTACTATGCCATGAACCACCTCGATGATGCCCACAATGAGCAACGCAAACACAAACATCACATTCCAACAATCGTAGCCCCAGACGAGCATCATCAGCAGGCACACAGCCGTACACACTATGGCCGAAATGCCGACAACGGTCCACAGTGCACCGCAAATCTTGTCGCTGTAGCTCAATGCTCCCACTTCTTCCCTACGTCTGCGCGACAACACCGGTGTAAGCGTGCCTCCTATTATCCATATCAGAAACCACAGCCAGTTCACCTGCTCGCACCGGGTGGCATAAAGCAGGCCCCACACAAGCGCCGCAACTCCCAGAACCACATAGCCCCACAACAGAAACACCTTGCCATAGCCTTCATATAGGCGGTTACGCGTACGCGATATCATCGATGCTATCAGCTCGATGCTCTCTTTCTCATTAATCCTTTGTTCTTCCATAACTTTTTATCGTTGTATTTGTTAATTACACTACAAATGTAAAGTAGTTTATTTTATAAACCAAATTTTTCCGCCATTTTTTTCGAAAATTTTGCAGTGCCGCCAAGTTAGAGTAACTTTGCACAACAAAAAACAACAGCGACAGCCAGCTACGACGCTATCGCTGTATTTAAACGAATAATGCGATGCATCCACTTAACGAATCAGACCTGACATATAAGGCGAGCGAATTTCCAAAACTCCTGTTCATCGAAACTTACGGCTGCCAGATGAACGTGGCAGACAGCGAAGTGGTGGCATCGGTGATGAAAATGGCCGGCTACGGCACCACCGACACCATCGACAACGCCGATGCCGTGTTTCTTAACACCTGCTCTATACGTGACAATGCCGAACAACGTATTTTCTCACGCCTGCAGCAACTTAACGTGGTGCGAAAGAAGCGCACCAACCTGATTATCGGCGTAATTGGCTGCATGGCCGAGCGAATAAAAGAGACACTCATCAACGACTATCAGGTGAATCTGGTGGCCGGACCCGACTCATATCTGCAACTCCCCGACCTCATAGCAAGCGCTGAGGCCGGACACCGTGCCATCAACGTAGAACTATCCACAACCGAGACCTACCGCGACATCATCCCCTCACGCATCGGAGGCAGCAAAATCAGCGGCTTTATAAGCATTATGCGTGGGTGCAACAACTTCTGTTCATACTGCATAGTGCCCTATACTCGCGGACGTGAACGAAGCCGCGAACCCGAAAGCATCCTCAACGAGCTGCGCGACCTGCAGGCCAAGGGTTTCAAGGAGGTTACGCTGCTCGGGCAAAACGTCAACTCATACTGCTACCAATATGCCGACGGACGCTCAGTTAATTTTGCGTCGCTGCTGGCAATAGTGGCCGATGCAGCTGCGCCAATGCGTGTGCGCTTCACCACCTCACACCCCAAGGACATGTCCGACGAGATTATCGCCACCATAGCCTCGCGTGCAAACATCTGCAACCACATACACCTGCCGGTGCAGTCGGGCAGCAACAGTGTGCTCAAAGACATGAATCGAAAGT
>JBJEKE010000314.1:0-8408 GCA_051878475.1 Muribaculaceae bacterium
AAGACTTCGTGCTCCCTATCATTCTGATTTCGGTGCCATTCTTTGCCACAGTGATTATTGTGATTGCACTGCTAATCTACAACTACAAGAAGCGCAACCGCCGATATCGCCTTATCGAGACGGCTATTGCCCACAACTACGAGATTCCTAACTACCTAATCAACGAGCCTCAGACAAAGTCTCAGGCAAAGGCTGCCAAGAACGAGAACCAGCAGTTCTACAACAACATAACAAATAAAAAGGAGATTCAAAGCAGCATAGTGATGATTGCAGTGGGTATCGGCCTGTTCTGCGCTTTCGGAACCAACTTTGTAGGCTACCTGTGCATAATCCCGATTCTCATAGGTGCCGGCCGATTGGCAATAGTGCTGCTCGAACACCGTTCGGCACAGAACGAATATGAACAGAACCGTTTTGAGGAGGCATTCACCAGCACCAGCTCCAAAGAGGATAACGACATCCCCACCGCTGAACCTGTTGAGCCGGAAAGCGACCCAGAGCCTCCGGTAATGCCGACCGACGACAACAAATAACAAACCGTTCACCGCACGCTACACTAATTAACACCTTTACGCGATGCTCGGAAAAGTTGACGAACTGAAACTGATATCCCAATGCGTCCTGTTCGACGACCGCGACGCATTCGGGATGTTGGTGGAGGCATATCAGCCCGAAATACGGCGGTTCTTCCTTTTGCTCACCATGGGCGACCGGCAACTAAGCGAAGACCTTGCCCAAGAAACATTCATAAAGGCGTACACCAACATCAGGAGCTTCAAGGGATTGTCGAAATTCGGCACCTGGCTCTATCGCATTGGATACAATGAGTTCTACACTTATAAGTCACGGCAACGCGAAGATGCCTACGAGGATGT
Organism: Muribaculaceae bacterium; assembly: GCA_051878475.1. Lineage (GTDB taxonomy): Bacteria > Bacteroidota > Bacteroidia > Bacteroidales > Muribaculaceae > SFRY01. The sequence continues at coordinate 876 of JBJEKE010000314.1, forward strand.
GATTCAGCCCGACGAACCAACATATCCCGTTGAAACAGCCGATGCTGCCATGGACGTCAAGGAATGTATGAAAATGCTCAACGACATTGAGCGGACCGTTATCACGCTGTTCTATCTCGAAGACCAGCCCATCAAGAAGATTTGCCAAATCACCAGTATGCCCGAGGGCACTGTAAAGTCGCATCTGGCACGGGCAAAGGCAAAAATGGCAAAATTATTACGACATTGATTCATCTTTTTTAGTTATATTTGCATCGATGAAACATAACAACGACATATTCGACGACGATGAATTGCGGGTGCTGCTGAAGCAGAACGCCGATGCCCCGCACGACAATCCGTGGTTTACACGCAAGGTGCTGAACAGGCTTCCGGAGCACCGCACCGGTTTCGGGTGGATTGAAAATGCAACCTATCTAATCGGCATCATCATTTGCATTGCCGTCATTGCATACATGGCATTCACCATCAAGGCCATCACTCCGGCCGTCATCATGCAGTATATGGCTTGCGGCCTCACTTGCATGATTCTTGCCGTCGCTTTCGTGTACCGATCCGTTTCGACCGACTGATTTCCGATTTCAGCCGATATTTGTTCCATTATCTGTACTTTATCAGCATAGATATTTGCTTTAAATGTAGCAAGTTGCTATCTTTGTACGCATTGATTAACCTATTCACTAATTTGTTGCTACAATGAAACAACTTGCTACATTTTTTCTTTTGTGCCTTACGGTGGCTTTCTCCACCAAAGCGCAGCTTATTACTACCAGCCCTGAAATACTTCAGGAGAGCAGCCAGGACGTTACTGTGACTTTCAAAAGCAGTGAAGGCGATGCCGGAATGAAGGGCTCTACCACATGCTATGCCCACACCGGTGTTATCACCAACAAAAGCAACGGCAACTGGAAGAACGCTCCCGAATGGGGCGACAACTCCGACAAATACAAACTAAAACTTGTGGGTACAAACAAGTTCCGCCTCACTATTGGCGACATCCGTACCTACTATAACATCACCGACCCCGACGAGCACGTCGAGAAGCTTTGCTTCGTATTCCGTAACGCCGACTGTTCGAAGACCGGACGCAACACCGATGGCTCCGACATCTTAGTTGATGTGTTCCCCGACGGCCTTGCTGTGTCGCTGACATCGTCGGCTGCATCAAACATTTTCACTGCCGATGCCGGCTCGGTGACTTTCACCGCCAATACCACCATGCAGGCTGACATCGACATTTTCCTGAACAGCATTGAATCGACTCCGGTGGCATCGGTTGCTGCCAACACCAAACTGGAATATACCAATACATTTGCTGTGGGCGACTACGACATCATTGCCCGCGCTACCGACGGCACGAGCACTATGCTCGATACTGTCTCGATTTGCTGCCGTAACAACTCGCAGAACGTGGCTTATTCAGGCACATTGAAGCAAGGCGCTACCGTAAATGCCGACGGATCGGTTACATTCTGCCTCCTTGCTCCAGCCAAGCAGAATGTGATGCTTCTGGGCGAATGGAACGGATACAAGCCTACAAATGCCCAACTGATGAACTATCAAGGCGACCGTTTCTTCTATACCACCGTCAATGGCCTCGACCTCAGCAAGAGCTACGGATACTTCTTTGTGGTTGACGATGTGCTCAATGTGGCCGATCCTTACGCAACCATGATTCTTGACCCTTGGAGCGACAAATGGATTGCCGAATCGGTTTATCCGAATCTCAAGAAATATCCGTCGCAGTTCGGTGGATTCCCCATCGCAGTGCTTCAACCGGCCGATTCCTACAGCTGGCAAGTGAAGAACTTCAATGGTGCCGACCGCGACAATTTGGTGATTTACGAACTCTTGGTTCGTGACTTTACCGACGAGCAGACCATCAAGGCTGCTACAGCACGCCTCGACTACATCAAGAATCTCGGCGTCAACGCCGTTGAACTGATGCCTATACAGGAGTTCGATGGCAACAATTCGTGGGGCTACAATCCTAATTTCTACTTTGCCCCCGACAAGGCTTACGGCACTGTGGCCGACTATAAGCAGTTTATCGACGAATGCCATGCACGCGGCTTGGCTGTGATTCTCGACGTGGTGTTCAACCATGCCTATGGCCAGCATCCTTGGTGCGCATTGTATTGGGACAGCAACAATTCGCGTCCATCGGAGGATAACCCCTTCTTCAATCCCGTGGCTCCTCACAATTTCAGCGTGGGCAACGACTGGCGTCAAGAGAATGCCAACGTTCAGCAGTACTTCTGCGACGTGCTGAAATACTGGATTAACGAATATCATGTCGACGGCTACCGTTTCGACCTCGTAAAGGGCCTCGGCGCTTCCAACAGTTATGCATCCGACTACGACGGCGGTGCATACAACCAGTCGCGTATCGACATAATGAAGAAATATGCCGCCGCTGCACGCGAGGCAAAGAGCAACGCCTACATTATCTTCGAAAGTTTTATCACTGCCAGCGAGGAACAGCTCTACTGGAGCAACGGTTGCATGACATGGAACAAACTCACAACCGCTGCAGAACAGGCTACCGGTGGCTACTCGAGCAACAGTTCGTTTGCCGGTTTCAACGATCCTGACGGTAAGTATGTATCGTTTATGGAGAGCCACGACGAGGAACGCAACGCCTTCTGGGCGAGCCAGTATGCTGCCAGCGGAATCAAGGGCAACACTGCCAACACCATGCGCCGCCTTGGCTCGAACGCCGCGCTTGCATTGATGGCTAAAGGTTCGAAGATGATTTGGCAATTCGAGGAGATGGGCTACGACGTGTCGATCAACGACCCTGGCCGCACCGACCCAAAGCCAACCCATTGGGAATATCTCGACGATGCCGACCGCGCCGGCCTTGTGGATTCGTACAGCGAATTGCTCAAGTTCCGCAAGCAGAACCCTGACCTGTTCTCATCGCAAGCTGAATCGACTGTGAAACTTGCTGAATCCGACTGGACCTACGGCCGTTTCATTACTACTCGCAACGCTTCGACAGGCAAGGTGATGACTGTGGCTGTGAACCCGAACTCGTCAGAGGCTACTTTCAGCTATGCTCTGACCAAGGATGCAGGAACCCTCTACATCAACAGCAAGAGCTACGGCACATCGCCTTCTTTCAACACTTCCAATAACACTATCACCATCCCGGCTCACGGCTATGTGCTGATTTCAAACGTTGCCCCATCGGCAGGTGTCGACAATATCTCGGCATCGAAGCCGCAAGTTAACGTGTTCCCGAACCCGGCTACTGACTATATTACTGTCGATGCTGCCGACATCCAGGCCGTTGAGGTGTATTCGCTCACCGGCGCTTGCGTGGCCCGTTCGGCTGAAAGCACTGTCGACATCACTGCTCTGCCTGCAGGCAACTACATTGTAAAGGTTGTAAGCGCTGATGGCGTTGCAACAAGCAAGATAATCAAGCGATAATCCCTATCGCCGTCCAATAGCTGAGATTTCCCGTTTTTCCACCTTGCCGGGTGCGGAAAACGGGAAATTTGTTGGTATTTCTTGCTACTCTGCGCCGCTTGCACTACCTTTGCACAATGAAAGCGCAGCGTCAGCTGCTGCGCCACATCTCCAGAAATAAAATACCATCCTTTTATGCAAGAGAAACTTATTATTTTGGATTTCGGTTCGCAGACCACACAACTCATTGGGCGTCGTATCCGCGAGCTGAACATCTATTGCGAAATTGTTCCGTATAACAAGTTCCCTCACGGCGATGAATCGGTTATCGGTGTAATCCTTTCCGGAAGCCCGTTCTCGGTGTACGACGAGAAGGCGTTTAAGGTCGACCTTACCGGAATTCGCGGCAAATATCCCATTCTGGGTATCTGCTATGGTGCTCAATTCATGGCTTACACCAACGGTGGCAGCGTTGAGCCTGCCGGCACCCGTGAATATGGCCGTGCACACCTCACCAAGTTCGACCACGAGAATCCGCTTCTGAAAGGTCTTCGAGACAATTCTCAGGTGTGGATGAGCCATGGCGACACCATCACCCGAATCCCCGACAATTTCCGCGTTATCGCATCTACCGAAAAGGTGAACATTGCTGCTTATCAGGCTGAAGGCGAGAAATTGTGGGGCGTACAGTTCCATCCCGAGGTGTTCCATAGCGAGGATGGCACTCAGATTCTTAAAAACTTTGCCGTAGGTATATGCGGAAGCAAGCAGGACTGGAATGCAAGCTCGTTTATCGAAACCACCGTTGCTGACCTCAAGCAGCAGCTTGGCGACGACAAGGTGGTGCTTGGCCTCAGCGGTGGTGTCGACTCGTCGGTGGCAGCTGTGCTGCTCAACAAGGCTATCGGCAAAAACCTCACTTGCATATTCGTCGATCATGGTATGCTTCGCAAGAACGAGTTCCGCAACGTGCTCCACGACTATGAGTGCCTGGGCCTTAATGTTATCGGTGTAGATGCCAGCGCCAAGTTCTTCAGTGAGCTGGCCGGCGTTACCGAGCCCGAGCGAAAGCGCAAAATCATCGGCAAAGGCTTTATCGATGTGTTCGATGCCGAAGCCCACAAAATAAAAGACGTGAAATGGCTGGCTCAAGGCACAATTTATCCAGATTGCATTGAGAGCCTCTCAATCACGGGTACCACTATCAAGAGCCATCACAACGTGGGTGGCCTTCCCGAAAAGATGAACCTGAAGCTGTGCGAACCTCTGCGTCTGCTATTCAAGGACGAGGTGCGCCGCGTGGGCCGCGAGCTGGGCATGCCCGAGCATCTTATCAAGCGCCATCCGTTCCCCGGACCGGGTCTGGCGGTGAGAATTCTCGGCGACATCACCCCCGAGAAGGTACGAATTCTGCAAGATGCCGACGATATATTCATTCAAGGCCTTCGCGACTGGGATTTGTACGACAAGGTTTGGCAAGCAGGCGTCATTCTGCTGCCTGTGCAGAGCGTCGGCGTGATGGGCGATGAACGTACCTACGAGCGCGCTGTGGCTCTACGTGCCGTTACCAGCACCGACGCCATGACAGCCGACTGGGCACATTTGCCCTACGACTTTATGGCAAAGGTGAGCAACGACATCATCAACAAGGTGAAGGGCGTTAACCGCGTTTGCTACGACATCAGCTCAAAGCCACCGGCAACTATCGAGTGGGAGTAATCCCTTCAGCATAATAGCAAATCCGCCGATAAGTTATGCAACGCTTATCGGCGGATTCGATTTTAATGAGTTGGTTGATGTCAGTTCATCACTTCGGAAATGGCTGATGGAATGGCATCGACAATGTCAGATGCCGTCATGCCGTATTCGCCGCGGCTCTTCAGGGCAATGTCGCCGGCTTTGCCATGCAGATACACACCCATTACGGCGCTCAGTTCGGGCATAAAGCCTTGCGCCATTAGCGATGCAATGATGCCGGTGAGGGCATCTCCGCTTCCGGCTGTAGCCATTCCTGGATTGCCGGTGCTGTTGATGAATACCTTTCCGTCGGGGCGCACGGTCATGGTGTAGTGTCCCTTCATCACCACAATTATATTGTAGATACGAGCCACCTCGAGTGCCTTCTTCAGGCGAGTCTCGTCGGTGTAGAATTTGCCGAAAATGCGGTCGAACTCGCCGCTGTGCGGTGTGATTACCGATTTCACCGGCAGGCTGTTGAGCAATGCCGGACGCTCCTTGATGCAGTTCAGTGCATCTGCATCGAGCAGGCACGGCGATTTGGCGTTTATCAGGAATCGCTCCAGGGCGTCAACCGTCATAGAGTGGGTACCGATGCCCGGGCCGATGGCAATGCTGTTCCATTCGCCCTTGAGCTCAAGGTTGGTGGGGATTATGTCGTGCTTGTCGGCATCGAACAATGCCTCGGGCACTGCGGTCTGCATCACCGTCATGCCGCATCGTGGGGCATGCACGCTCACCAGGCCGCAACCGCTGCGCGATGCTGCGCGGGCGGCAATGATGGCGGCTCCCATCATTCCGTAGCTGCCGGCAACTATCATTGCGCGGCCGAAATCGTATTTGTGGGCAAACTTGTTACGTGGCTTCAGCACTCGCTTCACATCTTTGCGCTCCACCAGAATGAAATCGCTGCGGTGGTTCTTGATTGCCTCCTGGCTCAGTTCAATATCGAGCACCTTGTATTCGCCGATGAATTCCGCATTCTCCGAGAAGAAGAATGCCAGGCGTGGAAACTGGATGGTCAGCGTAAGGCGGGCCTTTATAATATCGTTACGGCTGTTCTCGCTGTTCCATTCGCCAAAAAGGCCCGAAGGCACGTCGATCGACACAATGGTGGCATCGCTGTCGTTGATGTATCGCACCAGAGCCGAGAAGCCACCTTTCAGAGGCGACTTGAGTCCGGAGCCGAACAGCCCGTCGAGCACAATGTCGTTGCGGTCGATGTAGGGTGGAGTAAACTCGTTGACAACCTCGGTGAAATCGATGTCGCCCAGTGCCAGCAACCGGTCACGGTTGGTGGCGCAATCGGCCGACAACTTGTTGCCGCCGATGTTGAACAGGAACACCTCGATGTGATAGCCTTGCTCCACCAGCATACGCGCCACAGCAAGGGCGTCGCCGCCATTGTTGCCCGGCCCGGCAAACACCATCACCTTGCGGTTTGGCAGCCATCGGCTGATAATCTCGCATGCGATGGCCGACGAGGCGCGCTCCATTAGGTCGATTGATGATATGGGTTCGTTTTCGATTGTATACTTTTCAATTTCCTTTATGTCTTGAGTGCCGAATATCTTCATCATTATGTCGTCATTAATATCTGCCGTTGATTGATTATCTACGGTTGCCTGCTCCGCCAGGAAAAACGGGGAACACAGTTTTTTCAGCAGATTTGTTATGTTACACTGTTTCTTTGTCGCAAAGTTAATTCATTTTGCCCGTATTTTTCACCACCGGCAAATAATTTTGTCAACAGTCGCCCATTGTCGCCGCTATAATATTTACCCGGTGGTTTGTGTAGATGTATTGCTAAAATGAGAAAAATAAGATATACCGACCACCAGTTAAGGAAATCGGTATATCTCAATGCGGTTATAATGTGGTTATAGCGCTACGAGGCGGCAGATTTCCACTATCACTTCGGTGGCCTTTTCCATCGAGCTGACGGGCACGAATTCGTAGCGGCCGTGGAAGTTGAGTCCACCGGCAAAGATGTTTGGGCAGGGCAGACCCTTGAACGAGAGCTGGGCGCCGTCGGTTCCGCCTCTGATTGGCTGTACCTTGGGAGTTACACCGACATTTTCCATTGCCTTGATGGCTGTGTCGATGATGTGCATCACAGGCTCAATTTTCTCGCGCATATTGTAGTACTGGTCCTTGATTTCTATGCTGGCGCAGCCAGGAAATTCGCAGTTCACTTTGCGGGTGAGGTGCTCGAGTTCACGTTTGCGGCGTTCGAAGCGGTCGCGGTCGTGGTCGCGGATAATGTATGTGAGCACGGTTTTCTCTACTGAGCCTTCAAAGCCAATAAGATGATAGAAACCTTCGTAGTTTTCGGTGTGCTCTGGTGTTTCCCAGCGTGGGAGCATGATGGCATATTGG
>JBJEKE010000315.1:0-2050 GCA_051878475.1 Muribaculaceae bacterium
AATGAACAAGGCACAGGATATTGCCAAATAATGAAGCAGAAGAATCTGCTTTACTATCAAACTGTTTACGCCGTCCTCGACCGCCGACGTAAGGCTCTGACCGATAAATAAAACCATAGAATAAATGTTGACAAAATCACTCATTACGATAGGAATGCTGTTGGTGTCGAATGTATTCATGACGTTTGCATGGTATGGACATCTTAAACTGCAGCAATCCGGCATCAGCACCAATTGGCCTCTGTATGTTGTAATCCTTTTTTCGTGGGCCATAGCCCTTGCAGAGTATTCATTCCAGATTCCCGCCAACAGAATCGGGTTTGTCGATAACGGAGGCCCTTTCACTCTGATGCAGCTAAAGGTTATTCAGGAAGCCATCACCTTGGTGGTGTTCACCATCTTCACTGTTGTGCTTTTCAAGGGTGAGGCGCTTCACTGGAATCATTTTGTGGCGTTTCTGCTCATCCTTTGTGCAGTGTATTTTGCATTTCTCGACACCGGTAAGGCATAACATTGCGAATATGATACGCATCGAACCGCATAAAATCACATCGGCCGAGTATCTGAAAATCCTTTATGGCCACATTGCCGAGGATTACTGGTTCTTGATAGCATTGGTGGCGCTGACAATGACAGCGATGTCGGTTGTCGATATCCGTTGGCTGATTGTCACGCTGATGTGTGTGTTTGTGGTGGTTCCCATGATAATGTCGTATCTTTACATATGGCATGCCATGAAACCGCTTGTGCGCTTGTCGATATTGCCAAAGAGCGTGGTCATCGATGATTCGGCAATAACAATAGAGCCTGCAGACGACGAGGTCAGGCTGCCGCAGCTGGTCCTGCCTTTCGCCGACTTCTCGCGCTATCGAATTACCGAAAAATATCTATTATTGACTTTTTCGCAGAGCAAATATCTATTTTTTGTAGTACCTTTGACTGCATTCAAGCCCGGACAGCTGCAGGTGGTTGAACAACGGCTGTCGGCGGCTATTAAAGCATACTGATTATGGGCAACATTAACGACGATAAATATGTGTTCTCTCTTGAGATGAAGGTTCGCGACTATGAAGTGGATTGCGAGAATATAGTGAACAATGCCGTCTATCTTCATTATCTCGAGCACACCCGGCATGAATTCTGCAGTTGGGCCGGGCTGTCGTTCAAGGAGATGCACGACAGTGGTATTGACCCGGTGCTAAACAAGGTGGAAATTGAATATCGCATACCGCTGCGCAGCAACGATGTGATGGTGAGCAAATTGTGGGTTGAGATGCGTGGACCTCGGTTTGTGTTTCATCAGGACATATATAAGAAGGAAACGGGTCAGATGAGTGTAAAGGCAGTTGTTAGCTGCGTGTGTCTGGAAAACGGGCGTCTTACCCGTGGCGAAATCCTTGCCGAAAAATTCAAGAAATACCTTTCCGGAAACGATAAATGACGAGTGAGTACGAAATAGCGTTTGCATTGCTTCGTGGCATGTCGGTCGACTTGGCGCGAAAGATTCTCGATGTTGTGGAATCGGAGCAGAATTTCTTCGCGCTGAAGCAATCGGAACTCGAGGGTATAATAGGGGCGAAGAACCGTATCCTTGAGTCGGCTTATCGGAACGAAATCCTTGAAAAAGCACGCCGCGAGATGGAATTCGTTAATGCCAATTCCATTGACCTGTACTATTTCCGCGATGCAGCCTTCCCACAACGTATGCTCGATGCTATCGATGCCCCAATACTGCTTTTCGGCAAAGGACCGGTTAATCTGAATGCAGCGCGGTTGGTGAGTGTGGTGGGCACACGCCATGCCACCCAATATGGCAAAGCCATCACCGACAAGATTATCGGCGAACTTGCCAAGATGTATCCCGATGTGATGATTGTCAGCGGATTAGCCTACGGCATCGATGTGGCTGCACATCGGGCTTCGCTGGCACATTCTGTTGCCACCATCGCCATCCTGGGACATGGACTCAACACCATTTATCCTGCCCAGCATCGTAGCGTGGCGGTCGACATGTTGCGCCACAATGGTGCCCTGTTGAGCGAATATACCT
>JBJEKE010000316.1:0-2048 GCA_051878475.1 Muribaculaceae bacterium
ACTTATTTCGAAATGGCAACTTGCAGCGCCGACCAGAGCATAACTCGATACACCGACACTGGCGAAATCTCTGAAAAGTCATTCTGCCGTCCGAGTCCCTCCGGATTCAACATCCCTATCCTGTATCTTGGTGTAGAGGCCGAGCCTAACACCATCAGCGGCAAGGTTACCGACGCTGCTTCAAGCGAACCGATTGCCGACATCGAGGTGAAGGCCGTTAACGGCGACGTTGTTTATTCTGCTACTACCGATGCCGAAGGTAACTACTCGATGCCTATCATCCAAGACCAGCTCGCCTACACTGTTTCGGTTGAACTTCCGGGCTACTTCCCATTTGTAAAAGAGAACGTTAGCACAAAGAGCGAGGCTCAAGTTATCAATATCGAGCTTTCGAAGGCCGTAGGTCCATATATCGCCGAATCAACCATCGACGAAAAGGGTATGGTCAACCATGCCGTTAACGCCACTGCTAAGGCTACCAACTACACCGCTGCCGATATTGCCGAAGGCAGCTACACTGCCAAGTTCATTGTTGGCGACAGCGTAGTGTGCGAAAAGCCGGCTGTTGCAATTGCAATGGGCGAAAGCGCCGACTTCAACTTTGCATTCACTCCTCACGTGGCCGGCACATTCCCTGCCCTCGTTAAGTTTGAATCGGAAGGCGCCGTTGCCAAGACCGACACCATCAATCTCGTTATCAGCGAAGAAATGGCTAACGGTCTGGTTCAGGTGGCCGACTCTACTGCTTGCAGTACAGGTTCAACAATCGCAATGCTCTATCAAAACACAGAGAGCGAAATGATTTACACTGCCGACGAAATAGGTCTGCAACCGGGCACGCAGCTCTCGAAGATGTACTTCCGCGGATACCAGTCTAATTCTAAGACTTTCGAATACCGTCTGCGCATCTACATAGAGAACACCGAGGACGATTACACAGGTGTTACTTCATCGACATTCGAAATGCGCGACACCACTCAAATGATTTGTGTATTCAATGGTGTCGACACCATCAGCAAATACAAAGGCACCAGCGCTGAACATGTGCCATTCTTCCCCGTCGACCTTAACAAGTTTAAGTACGAAGGAAAGAACCTGCGCATCGTTTATCGTGCAAGCACTCCAAGCAGCAATGACTTTGTGAGCATCAATCTGGAATACGACGGCACCGACAACACCAAGGGATTCTTTCGTCAAGGCGACGGTGCCGATGCCGATGCCACTTTGGCTTCCAAATCATGGAGCAATAAATACCGTCCGGTGCTCTTCCTCGAAACCATTGCATCGAAGGTTGTTGACGGCACTGTTACAAGCAAGGCCTCCGGTGAACCTCTCGAAGGTGCTAAGGTTTGCTTCGAAAGCGGCGAAGTTTACTACGATGCCGTTACCGATGCTGATGGCAAGTACTCGGCTACAATATTCCAGCTCTCGCTGCCTTACACATTGAAGATTACTGCCGACGAATATATGCCTTACGAGGCTGAAATCGGCGAAATCGACGAAGTGCTCACTTTCGATGCCGCTCTTGAACTGGCTCCGAAGACTGTTACCGGCGTTGTCACCGATGCCGTTACCTCCGCTGCCATTGAAGGCGCTTCTGTTAAGTTTGCTGCAGGAGAAAAGGAATTCACTGCTACTACCGATGCCGATGGCAAGTACTCAGTTGAACTCACTCCTGGCGTTGCCTACACAATGACTGTTGAAGCTGAGAACTACTCATCTTATGAGTATGAAATCAGCGAACTGGGCGAAGTGCTCACTTTCGACGCAACGCTCACCCTCGCACCTAAGACCGTAAGCGGTACCGTTACCGACGAAGTAACCGGTGCTGCCATCGAAGGCGCTTCTGTTAAGTTTGCTGCCGGCGAAAACGCTTACACAGCCACTACCGATGCCGATGGCAAGTACTCAGTTGAGATTGCCGACGTTTACCCAGCCTACGCAATGACCGTTGAAGCTGATAGCTACGACGCTTACGAGAACGAAATCGGTGTAATTGCCGACGAACTCACTTTCGACGCCGCTCTCCGTCTGTCGGCCAAGACCGT
>JBJEKE010000317.1:0-2048 GCA_051878475.1 Muribaculaceae bacterium
CGCGATTTCAATGCCTTCGGGTGAAATGTTCACACTCTTATAAGCAAGAAACGCACAAGCCACTACTATAATGGCAGTTGCCACGGTGCGTCCTTTTACAGTAGTCGACTGGAAAGCGGCAAATACAGCGTAGATAATGAAGATTACGGCCACCAGATTTGTTACGTCGAACATCATCGACTCAATTCCGGCGCTGTGCTGGGCTGTATAGTCGCGGGCAAAATATGTGAGCGTCATACCGTTCTGATGGAATGCCATCCAGAAGAAGATTACCACTGCAAACACCAGGAACAGAGCCACGAGGCGGTCCTTGGTCTCCTTTGGCGAAAGTTCTTCAGCCGGGGCATTGCTACCGGTCTTTGCAGCCGAGCGGCGGTCGGCCACCGATGCATATGTCGAACGGGAGAAGTAATAAATCATGATTGATACAATCAGCGATATGCAAGCCACGCCGAATGCATAGTGGTACGAGTCGGCCACCGACACGCCAAATTTGTTCTGGGCATAATTCATCACACTGATTGCAGCAGTAGGAGCAAACAGAGCGCCGATGTTGATAGCCATATAGAACAGCGAGAAAGCTGAGTCGCGCTTGGGCTGCATTTCAGGCGAATCGTAGAGATTGCCCACCATCACCTGCAAGTTACCCTTGAACAGACTAGTACCGACAGCAATCAGCAACAGAGCAGCAGCAATGATGGCAACAGCTGCCACACCGGCACCGGCAGGTATCGACAGGCACAAATAGCCAAGGAACATCACCACAATACCGATGGTTACACACTTGTTGAAGCCAATGCGGTCGGCAATGGCGCCTCCAATGATTGGCAGAAAATAGACCATCATCAGGAATGTGGAATAGACGGTTCCCGTAACTCCCTCGCTCCATCCGAAATTGGCCTGAAGGAACAGTGCGAACACCGCAAGCATGGTGTAATAGCCAAAGCGTTCGCCGGTGTTGGCTAATGCCAACGCATAAAGACCTTTAGGTTGATTGAACATAGAATTGGAATTTTTAGACTGTTATTATATTTATACTCAATTATTTATCGCTTCAGACACTGCTATGCCTGCTGCCGGGCCTTAAATGCCAGGGCATACATGCGCATCTGCTTAACCATTGACAACAGGCCGTTGCTGCGCGTGGGCGACAGATGCTCGCGAAGCCCAATGGCCTCGATAAAGTGCAAATCCGACTCAAGGATTTCGTCGGGGGTGTGCCCCGAAAGCACCCTGATGAGCAGTGCTATGATGCCTTTCACTATTATGGCATCGCTGTCGGCACTGAAAGTGATGGTGCCGTCGGGTTGCTGCTCGGCATTGAGCCACACGCGGCTCTGGCATCCCTCGATTATGTTCTCGGGCACCTTATATTTGGCATCGAGCGGCTCTACCGCATTGCCAAGCTCGATAATATACGAATAGCGGTCCATCCAATCGTCAAAACCGCTGAACTCATCGATAATCTCTTCCTGTATGTCGTTAATCGATTCCATCTTTCAGTAAAGTTTGTCAAAAGATAGCCAAAAATACTCAATTTTATCTGAATGACAGCCACAATGGCAACTTTTTCTGCTATCGGCATGTAATAAATCTCGTTAAAGCCCGACTAACATAATTGAAATATCGTTACTTTTGTATATTGCAGATAGTAAGACAACAATTAATTATTTACAATAAAACATTGATAATCATGACTAAATCATTCAGAAAAGTGCTGATGGCCCTGTTTATGTTGGTGGCCATAAGTGCCTCGGCTCAGATGATTCCCCAATTGTCCGATCCTCAGGCCCGCACAGGAAAATTGCCAAACGGCCTTACATACTACATCCGTCACAACGAATTTCCCAAGGGACAAGCCGACTTCCACATAGCCCAAAAGGTTGGAGCCGTACAGGAAACCGAAGAGCAGAACGGCCTTGCCCACTTCCTGGAGCATATGTGCTTCAACGGCACCAAGAATTTTCCAGACAAGAAGCTCCTCACTTGGCTCGAGAGCATCGGTGTGAAGTTCGGATATAACCTCAATGCCCACACCGGCACCGACG
>JBJEKE010000318.1:0-2041 GCA_051878475.1 Muribaculaceae bacterium
ACCTTTATCCCGTTCCCACCAAATTTTTTACCAACATTTTTATGCTATATAACATAAAATTTTCACACCAAAAGCCTTACCGCCTGAAAGACAATAACTTGACAACGCAAAAATTTTCCAGAAATTATGACGCAAGAATTATCGATTTTTATTCATATTATAATTATTTTGTAATTTTGAAGACATAAAGAAGCCGACTCAATGAAAATATCGTTATTAGTTATAGGCAAAACTGCCGAGAAGAGCATGGCCGCACTAATTGACAATTATGTGCGCCGTGTAAATTTCTATATTCCATTTGAGATAATACATTTGACCGATGCCAAGAATACGAAAAACATGAGCGAAGAGCAGCAAAAGATATGCGAAGGTGTATCGCTGTTGAAAAAACTTGAGCCATCGGATTATGTGGTATTACTCGACGAGCATGGAAAAGAATTCACGTCGATGGAATTCTCTCGATACATCGAGAAGAAGACTCACAATGTACCCAAAAGGCTTGCATTTGTGGTTGGAGGTCCATACGGCTTCTCAGAAGATGTTAAGCTGCGGGCAAACGAAAAGATTTCGCTGTCGAAAATGACATTCTCACACGAGATGGTTCGTCTGTTTTTTGTTGAGCAGATATATCGCGCCATGACGATTTTGAACAACGAACCGTATCATCACGAATAAAGTTTACACAATAAACAGTTCGCGGAAAACCGAATCGGAGCAAATCATGCCCTGCTCCGAGAGCCGGTAATGGCCAGGGGCATATTCAACAAGCATTCCCGACGAGAGGAACTCCGCAGCGCCATCAACAAAGGCATCTATATATGGCCGAGCGAAGCGCGAAGCCATATCGTCGATTGCTATTCCCCACATTGTGCGCAGACGTGTCATTATATATTCGTTGTAGCGCTCATCGTTAGTTTCACTTTCCTCGACATATGCACGACCTGAGACACCAATCATTTTTATGTATTCAGCCACGCTGCTCGGGTTGTAACGACGGACACGGCCATCAAAGCTGTGAGCCGATGGGCCGATACCGAGATATGGAGTACCATTCCAATAATAGCTGTTATGGACGGAATGGCATCCCGGACGCGAAAAATTAGATATTTCGTAGTGAAGATATCCATTGGCTACCAAAGACTCGACCAGCTCGTTATACATTATATTATATAGAGAATCGGGGCATTCGGCCACCCTACCCTCTTTTCGCATACGATAAAGCAGCGTACCATCTTCGTACATCAGACCGTAGCACGAAATGTGCTCAGGCGCAAGCGACAACGCAATATCGATGTTTCTGCGCCACGATTCAAGAGTTTGCCCCGGCAATCCAAAAATCAAATCGATATTGATATTTGCAAAACCAGATTTACGCAGGCAATTGAACGCTTCGATTGCACCGGCAGCCGTATGGCGGCGGTTGATGACCCGCAATTCGTCGTCGCTGAACGACTGCACCCCCATGCTGATTCGGCTCACGCCAATATCGTGCAAACGTCGGCACAAATCGGGATTTACATCATCGGGATTCACCTCGATAGTGAATTCACGAATTTGTGACATAGGCACATGCGCCGTTACAGCCGAGACGACAGTCTCGAGCTGCGATGCCGACAAAATGGAAGGCGTGCCACCACCTATATATATGGTATCGACTGTGCGAGCATCGATTTCGGCGAGCCGATGCTTAATTTCAAAAGGTACAGCCGCCACAAATGCATCGACAAGCCGAGGGTTGACGATGGAATAGAAATCGCAATATATGCATTTCTGCTTGCAGAAAGGGATATGAATATAAATACCAGCCATATGGGGCAAAGATAGTGCAAGGTGAGTGCAACGACAAGCGAAAAACAACAGTTTTTCAGGTTGGCATTGCCGAACCGCAGCCTATCTTATCAAAAGATAGTGCAAGGTGAGTGCAACGACAAGCGAAAAACAACAGTTTTTCAGGTTGGCATTGCCGAACCGCAGCCTATCTTATCAAAAGATAGTGCAAGGTGAGTGCAACGACAAGCGAAAAACAACAGTTTTTCAGGTT
>JBJEKE010000319.1:0-2038 GCA_051878475.1 Muribaculaceae bacterium
TTGGCGGTTCTCGGCAATTGGGTGGCCGCATCCATGGATTTACACCGGCTATTGCTGATGGTGACGGTTCACAAAAACGGCCTTTCAGATGCCCCCGCTGCCGCCTTTTTTGGCTGTCTCGCATCTTTCAGATGCTAACTTATTCATTTGGGAAATATGGTGCGGTGGGCTATCCACCACTATCTATCTGCTAATCACTCTCTATTGATATGATATTCTTGGCATAACAATACCAGTGATTTTGATCGTTTTGCACTTGGTTTCCACTCTCTTTCGATATGATAGGTTGCATCTTGGTATAATATTCCAAGCAAACTTGAATGTTTTGCGCTTGGTTTGCACTATCTTTGCATAATATAGGCTGCAGCTCGGCAACCAGTTCAAACTACAATTATTATTGTCAAACATTTTATAACCAACCTAAATTATAATAATCAAAATTACAGTATCATGAGGAGAATACAGAAGTATTTCGCTTTGGCTGTGTTGGCTTTGGGTTTTCTTACGGCATCGGCACAGCATGACTATTTCAAGGATTTCCCTGTGGGTGCCAAGCCTGAGATTGTGGGGAAAAAGTTGAGTAACCGATTGATGGAAACCAAGCATCAACTGTATTTCGACCGTGGAATCCACTATGCAGAGGTGTGTACTTGGTATGGCGCTCTCCGTTTTGCCGAGGTAACCAAGGATGATGCTCTTCTGCAGAAGCTTCGTAACCGTTTTGAGCTGCTGTTCCATATCGAGAAGAACTTGTTGCCGCCGCCAATCCATGTCGACCAGAACATGTTTGGCTCCCTTCCGCTCAAGCTCTATCGCCTTACAGGCGACGAGCGCTACAAGGAGCTGGGCTTGCCGTATGCCGATACTCAATGGACCTTGCCTGAGAATGCCAAGGAGCAGGAAAAGAAGTGGCATAAGAAGGGTTACTCATGGCAGACTCGCTTGTGGATCGACGATATGTATATGATTACCATAGTGCAGGCCGAGGCCTTCCACGTGACGGGCGACGGAATGTATATCGACCGTGCTGCCAAGGAGATGGTGCTCTATCTCGACGAAATCCAGCGTGAGAATGGCCTTTTCTATCATGCTCCCGATGTGCCTTACTATTGGGGCCGCGGCGACGGATGGATGGCTGTGGGAATGACCGAATTGCTTTACAATCTGCCCGAAAACGACCCTAACCGTCAGCGTATATTGAGGGGGTATCGCCTGATGATGGAGAATCTGAAGAAATACGTCAACCGCGATGGCCTTTGGAACCAGCTAATCACCGAGCCCGACTGCTGGACCGAGACATCTGGTTCGGCTATGTTCACCTACGCCATGATTGTCGGTGTGAAGAATGGCTGGCTCGATGCTGCCGAGTATGCGCCCGTGGCTCGCCGGGCATGGCTTGGCCTGTGCAACTATATCAATGATAACAACGACCTCGAAGAGGTGTGCATAGGCACCGGCAAGAAGAACGACCATCAGTATTATCTCGACCGTCCCCGCATTGCCGGCGACTACCATGGCCAGGCTCCGATTATCTGGTGTGCCCACGCTCTGCTCTCTGAAAAGTGATAGCAACGTGGTCCCTAATAGGTATTCCCATCCGCCATCGAAAAGGCGGATGGGAATACGCGCATAAATAATATAAAAGGCTCGAATGCCGCATTGGCGGCAACCGAGCCTTTTGCGTTAGCATCAATGCATCAGAGAAGACTTTCTAAAATGCGTAGTAGTATCTATTCTTGCCTTTTATGTTGATTACGAGCGATGAGCCGTCACATGAATATTCATATTTGTAGCCGTCGATATACAGGTATTTGTCGTCGACAGTGTACCATTTAATGTCGTCGTCCTCATTAATCCAGTCAATGTCGGATTCCCATGACCCATGTATGCCGGTGCCGTCGGGATAGAAACAGTAGTAGTCGTGTACATATTTATTTCCGTCGTTTTCTACCCATTCACCGTACAACGTTGCATCATAATCTTTGTCACCTTCATCTTCGTCGTCGCTGCATGACGATAAATTGACGCTCATGAACAC
>JBJEKE010000320.1:0-8325 GCA_051878475.1 Muribaculaceae bacterium
CAAAGGGTATGTAATGTTTGTGTCGAGCAGGTCGATGCGGACAAATCGGAATCCGGTGTTGCCGAAGCGTACCGAGCCCAGCCAGGGCACATATGCATCGAAGTCGCGCAATGAGTGTTCGTTGGTGGCGTTATAAGGGTTCTTCCCATCGGCCACGCTGCTCAATGCCTCGGTTACTGATTCGCCGAAGCAAAGGTGTATCTTAAGTTGCTTCTGGCTGTCGCGGATAGCCGAGCATATTTCAATTCCGCCGTGAATTTCCTTGCCGAAATCGAGCAAAATGGATGCTGTGTGGGTGTCGGTGCTGCGCAACTGTGCGCTCACTGGGTCGGCCACAGCCACCTGCCCGCAGAAAGGTTTCAACAGATTATCGGCTTCTTTGATAAACTCTCCCGAGTTGTCCGACATCCATACAATGCGGGTGGGCGAGATGTAGGTTTCCTTAATCTCGTCGGCACTTGTGGTTACAGCCATTGATGTTGCAATGGCGGCCAGCAGTAGCAATGGTTTGTGTAGATTTATATGCATTATGGTTTAGTTTTATGATATGATTGTTACAGGTCTGTTGATATTTTACATTGCAAAAGAACGATATTATTTGCCCTTAAAGTGTTTCTATTGTACAATTTTTTTCCTCATCGGGACTACAGTTTTAATAATTGTTCCAAACATTTGCACATATGTTGCAAATAGCGTTTTTGCTTGCGCAAGTCTAAAAAAAAGACTATATATTTGTGTAGCATCGTGCGCTGAGAAACTCTTTTTGTGGGTAGATTGGCGGCCGTTGCACCTTAATTTTCTGAATGTCTTTTACATAACGCAAATATATACATATTTAATGAAATTCATTGCCAAACTTTGCTTATTATTGCTCTCTTATGGGATTTTTGTTCCACATTCTTCTGCAAAACTCACCCAGCGCGATGCTTTGCCTAATATGAACATAAAATCGTTTGCTCAGGACAATCTCGGATACATGTGGATTGCCACGGCGAACGGCCTTTGTAAATGTTACGGCGACAAGTATGATGTGTATTACAGCGACTCGGATTCCACATCGTTGCCCTCAAACATTATCCTCGACATATTCATCGACACGAAGTCGGATTTGTGGATTGCAACCGACCGCGGTGTGTGCAAGATGCTCAGTTCCGACGGCCGGTTCAAGCGGTTGCCCGTGCGTCAGCTCAGTGGGGCCGAGGGCTTCTGCTACGGCTTCATTTCCCTTGGCGACCGCATATTCTCATATGGACTTAACGGATTGTTCGAGGTCGACAATACCGGTAACGCTTTCGTGCAGCGATTCGACGTGAAGGGCGGTATAGTGAATTCGGCTGTTATCGACGACCGCAACATGATATGGATATCAACCGGGATGGAACTTATCTGCCTCAATTCGCACTGCACTCTTGTGTCGCGCACACCGGTGCCGGCAACCCTTGGCTCGATAAACTCAATGGTGATGATTAACGGCTCGGTGCATGTGGGCACTGAGGCTGGTATGTATCGCGTCGACTCCCGCACCATTACATTCGAGCCGGTGTCGCTCGGCCAGTTCGGCCAGCCTCGCATCAACCGCCTGGTGTTCGACCACAAGCACACACTGCTAATCTGCACCAAGGACCGCGGACTTATCGCCTACGATGTGTCGAAGCGTAAGGTGTTGCAGAACGATGCCCTATGGCACAATCTCGGCACCCACGACATCACCACCGCTTTCATAGATTCGGAAGGCAACCTGTGGATTGGCTCGTTTGACCGTGGCATGACATTCGTCTCGTCGCGTGAAGGAATATTCAATTTCGACAGTTATCTGGCTTCGGCGTTCCGAAATAAGTTTGTAACCCGTATTGCCGAGGACAAATTCGGTAACAAATGGGTGGGTACGCGCTACGATGGTTTCTTTTGTGTGAACGAAGCTCAGCAGACCATTCACCAATACGATATGTCGACAGCTCGCGACCTTGCCGACATCAACTCGAATTTCGTGCAGGAAATTATCTGCGACCACAAAAACCGTCTGTGGATTGGCTACAGCAACTCTCTGCTTGTGCTCCAGCCCAATCAGAACGGCACTTTCACCGTGCTCCGCCGATTCAATAACATTGGTAATGTGGTTACGGCCGCAGTCGATTCGCGAGGCCGCGTGTGGGCCGGACTCTCGGAAAACGGCATTTATGTGTTCGACGAGAACCTCGACATTGTCAAGAATCTTACCTCGTCGGTGGCTAACAGCAACAATGTGACTTGCATAATGAATTTCGGCGACGGAAAAATGCTGTTCTCTGCATTCCTCGACAATATATATGTTATCGACATCGATTCGTATGTGGCTACAGTGCTTGATTCCAAGTATCAAGCCGATTGGGCCGGAACGGTGACCATTATGCTCGACGACAACAAGAAAAACCTTTGGTTCGGCACATATGGAAACGGTTTGCTCCATTACAACCTCGAAAAGCATCAGCTGGTGCACTATTCAACAGAGAACGGATTGTTAACCAACGACGCTGTGGCCATAGCTTCGGACAAGGAAGGGAATGTGTGGATGGGTTCGTCGTACGGTCTGTACTGCATCACTCCTACAACTCACCGAGTGCGCACCTATCTTGCCTCTGATGGCGCTGTGGGCAATCAGTATCACGAGAAATCTGTGTTCCGCGATGCATCTAACCACATCTATTTTGGCGGTAACACCGGCCTCGACGATATAATGCCGTGGAATCTCATCAAGAGCGCCCGCGATATTCCTGTGCATATGACATCGCTAAGGGTGTTCGACAAGCCTTTGCGTGTGGGCGACGGCATTCTCGACAAGGATATTTCGATGATGGACAACATCAAGCTGCAATACAATCAGAATACACTAAGAATAACCTTCTATGGCATTTGCTACTACGCCAAGGGCAATCTGGAGTACGCATATCGCCTTGTTGGATTCGATAAGACTTGGAACTATCTGGGAAAGCACAACGAAGCCATCTACACCAACCTCCCCTACGGAAAATACGAATTCGAAGTGATGGTGAAGGACAACAACGGCGAGTGGGGACAGCCTAAACGCCTCACCTCAATTGAAATTGGCATCTCGCCGTGGCTCCATCCGCTGGCAATCCTCGTGTATATAGTAATCTTGGCTTTTCTGGTGGCTGTCATTAACCGCATATATCTGCGCTACAAACTTGAAAAGGAACGTTATGTGCTTGCCGAACAGCTGCTGGAGAACGAACGCGACATGTCGCGCATGAAAATAACGTTCTTCACCAACATCTCCCACGAGCTGCGCACCCCGCTCACACTCATCTATGGCCCGGTGAAAAAGCTGCAGCGTGCTTGTTCGCGCTTCGGCGACGAGGAGATTTCAAGCAACATCGACTATGTGGCTGCCAATGTCGACCGCCTGCTCGCCCTCATCGGCCAGCTCCTGAAGTTCAAGGATATCAACGCCACCACTTTGCCGTTGCAGGTGGCAAAGCATGACTGCGTAAAACAGGTATCGGAAATCATACGTATGTATAATATGTATGCTGCCGAGAAGAATCTCGACATCCGGTTTGACCCATGTGCCGAATCGTATCTGGCAACATACGATGCCGACAAGCTCGACAAGATTCTCAATAACCTGCTCATCAATGCCACCAAGTACACTCCTCAAGGCGGCCGGATAATAGTGAAGCTCGATGTGGTGACCCATCCTGAATGGAACGTCGAGGATTCCGACTACGATTACATGCAGATTCAGGTTATCGACAATGGTATCGGAATTGCCAAAAGCGAACTTTCGAAGGTGTTCACCCGCTTCAAACGTCTGGTTTCGGGTGCCGACAATATTGAAGGATTCGGTATTGGCCTCAACTTCGTGCAGCAGCTGGTGAAGAACCATCGCGGATTTATCAATGCCATGCGCAACGAGTTTGGAGGCACCACTTTCATTGTCGACCTCCCGGTGAGCGATGTGGCTTACTCCGACAACGAGCGCCTCTCGGAAAGCGATGCCGAAGAGAAGGCTGCAGCCCAAGTTGCTCCCGAGACCGATGCTCCCGATGATGACGACGAGCAGCCTGCCGAGCTCGCCGAGCGCATGAAGGTTCTCGTGGTTGAGGACAATGTTGACATGAACCGATTTATCTGCGGCTTGTTGTCGCCCAAATACGATGTGGAGTCGGCATTCGACGGCGAGGAGGGCCTTGCAAAGGCAACGGAGGACCTCCCCGACATGATTATCAGCGATGTGCTCATGCCTAAGCTCGACGGATTCTCGCTCTGCAGCCGTGTGAAGAACGACAAGGATGTGTGCCACATACCGGTGATTCTGCTCACAGCCAAAACCATGGAACGCGACCAGATTAAGGGATTCAAGTGCGGTGTTGATGCTTATCTTACCAAGCCATTCAACCCCGACCTGTTCCTCACAATAGTTGATAACCTCTTCGAGAAAATCCTGCGCCAGAAAGCCGTTATCATCGGCACGAGCGCCGGAAACATCGACGATGAGAAGGAACTTGAGATTAGTCCGCTTGACCGCGAATTCCTTAACAAACTCTACAAATATATTGAGGACAACATGTCGAACGACCAGCTCAACGTTAACCTCCTTGGTCGCGAACTCGGATTCTCCCGCACGAATTTCTATCGCAAAATCAAGGCGCTTACCGGTGTTACTCCTAACGATTTGTTAAGAATGTATCGTCTTAACAGAGCCGCTGAACTGATACTTAAGCGTGAATATATGTTAAATGAAATTAGCGAAATGACCGGTTTTGGAACACAGTCGCACTTCTCCAGCCTCTTCAAACGGCACTTTGGCGTATCTCCAAAGGATTATATCGACTATTGCAAGAACAAATCTGCAAATGGGTCTGAAACAATTGCAGAATAGCTCTGAAGGGGGTAGTGAAACATTTCAGCAAAAATATTAAACAAATGGAAATGGGCTGAAATGGCACTATAATCTTACTTTGCTAAAAATTATTAACCGAAGATTGATGTTTATGTACCTAAATCTGATTAAAATGACTTCAAAATTTTATCACGGCATTCATCTGCTCCGGAATTTGTTATTGGCAAGCTTTTTGCTGATATTCGGATTCGCCGGTGCCCAAGCGCAGACTGTCGCCTCGGGTATCGTGGTAGATGAATCAGGAGAGACTTTGATTGGTGTTACCGTCATGGAGAAGGGCACGAATAATGCTACTGCCACCGACTTCGAAGGACGATATACACTGAAAGTATCATCATCCAAGGCTACTCTCGACTTCAGCTATGTGGGTTACAACCCCGCATCGGCAAAGGCTGAGAAGAATGCCCGAGTGGTGATGAAATCGAAAACCGAACTTCTCGAAGAAGTAGTGGTTGTGGCTTACGGTGTGCAGAAGAAAGCCACAGTTACCGGTTCTATGGCATCGGTTAACGATGAGGAAATCCGAAAGAGCTCAGCCCCTACAGTGGCTGCCGCCATCGCTGGTAAGATTCCGGGCCTCACAGCTATCCAGACAAATGGTGAGCCTGGTAACGATGATGTTAACATGTATCTGCGTGGTGCTGCCACCACCAATGGTACCAACCCGCTTATCCTTGTCGACGGTGTGCCCCGCGAGAGCATACGCGAAATCGACTCAAACGAAATCGAGACTCTCTCGGTTCTTAAGGATGCCTCGGCAACTGCCGTATTCGGTGTGCGTGGTGCCAATGGTGTTATCCTTATCACTACTAAGCGTGGCCAGGCCGGCAAGATGACTGTTCGCCCATCTGTACTATATAGTATCCAGTCGTTCAACAGCTCTGCAAAGCATATGGACTCTTACACCCATGCGCTCCTCTCTAACGAAGCCAAGATAAACGAAGGTGCATCGCCCGAGTTTACCGACGACCAGATTGACAAGTTCAAATCGTGGGTAGATGGTCGTGGCGGTCCGGACAATGCTGTTGACCGTTACTGGTATCCTAATACCGACTGGCAGAGCCTCATGTTCCGCGACCACGCTTCGATGGTCCGCACAAACGTCGACGTTTCCGGTGGTACCGACCGTCTGCAATACTTCGTCAACGTGGGTTACCTCTACCAAGGCGGTATGTTCAAGACCGAGGACACAAAGACTTTGGGCTACAACCCGAATTCATCGCTTAACCGATACAACTTCCGCTCGAACATCGACTATAAGTTCAGCCAATATGTAAAGGCTTCGGTCGATGTGTCAAGCTTCATTGAAAAATTCAACCGTACTGCCGGCGATTGGCCGACTATTTGGGCCGGTAGTATCGCTCACCGTCCTACGGCTGTTGGCCCTGTTACATCCGACGAATACCAATTCTATAATGGTGCCGAATTCAACCAGATTAAGTCGGGTGGTATCGTTAAGGATAACACCACTTCTATCAACTCGGCTTATGGCTACCTTAACCGCCAAGGTTATCAACTTATCACCCGTTCGGGCGTCAACGCCATCGCTCAGTTGAATATCGACCTCAGCTTCCTCACCAAGGGCCTCTCGCTCAAGGGCCTCGTGTCGTTTGAATCACGTGGTAACAGTACTGTTTCGGGTACTCGCAGCTTCGTTCAATACGAATACACCCGTAAATCTACCGAAGAGCATCCTGAACCATACTTCATCCTCTCTGGCGATGACGATGAGGACGGACGTCTGTCGGTTAGCCGTGGCAACACCAGCAACTGGTTCCTTAACGCTCAGATTCAAGCCAACTACGCACGCACATTCGGCAAGCACGACGTAAGCGGTATGGTGCTCTTCCAACGCGATATCAAGGAAGTGAGCGAAGGCTCCGGTTACTCAAGCCCTTATCTGCCATTCAACGTGATTGGCCTCTCGGCTCGCGCAACCTACGCTTTCGATAGCCGTTATATGGCTGAAGTAAACATGGGTTACAACGGTTCCGAACAGTTTGCAAAGGGACACCGCTTCGGTTTCTTCCCCGCATTCTCCGCCGGTTGGCTCGTTTCGAACGAACCATTCCTCAAGGAATATCAGCAGACACTCTCCAACCTCAAGTTCCGCGCTTCTTACGGTAAGGTTGGTAACGATCGCCTCGGTTCTTCTCGATTCCTTTATATCGACGATATCCAGCAGTCAGGTTCTACATATTGGAACCAAGCCATTCCAAGCTTAGGCGGTGGCGGTAAAATTTCCGAATCGATGCTCGGTAACAATAAACTTTCATGGGAAACAGCATGGAAGCAGAACTATGGTGTCGACCTCGGCCTGTTCAAGAACTTGAACCTTTCGTTCGACTACTTTATCGAACATCGTCAGGATGTGCTCATTTCGCGTCACATGGTGCCGCTGCTCGGCGGTCTGTCGTCTAGTCAGCTCCCACGTGTGAATATGGGTAAAGTTGACAACAAAGGTTACGAAATCACGGCCCGTTACACTCTGCCTATCAACAAGAACCTGCTTATCGGCTTCAACGGTAACTTCTCTTACAACAGCAACAAAATCGTTGAATACGACGAGGCTCCTTACGATGAGGAATATGCTTATCGCACCCGTTACACCGGTTACAGCATCGGTCAGCAATGGGGCTATCTCATCGACTACAGCTACGACCCCGAAACAGGCCGCCAAGGCAACGGTTTCTTCAACAGCAAGGAAGATATTGAAAAGAGCGGCTTGAAATATGAAATCGGTACACCTCTTGCCGGTGACTTCATCTACCAAGACCTCAACGGCGATGGTAAGATCAACGACAAGGACGTTGCCCCCATCGGTTATTCAAGCTCAATCCCGAAAATCAACTACGGCTTCGGCATGAATGTTCAGGCCTACGGCTTCGACTTCTCTATCATGTTCCAGGGCGTCGGCAAATACTCCAAATACTACAGCGGTTGGGGTATGTTTGAAGAGTCGGGTGGCGGTAAGTTCTTTACCACCGATATGCATATGCAACGTTGGAGCGAAGAGCGCTATGCTGCAGGCGAGACAATCACTCACCCGCGTCTGGCCAACTCGCAATCAACCAGCCATATTCAGAACGACTACTACACTATGGATGCCTCGTTCATCCGTCTGAAGAACATCGAAGTGGGCTATACCCTTCCGAAATCAATTTCCGGTAAAATCGGTGCAAGCAACCTCCGCATTTACTTCTCGGCCGATAACATCCACACTTGGCACAACCTCCGTACTGATTATCTCGACCCTGAACAGAGCAGTATTTTGGCATATCCTATCACCAAATCTGTTAACTGTGGCGTGTCGCTGCAATTCTAAACCAACGATAATTAAAACGCATAAGATATGAAAAAGATATTTATCTAGCAACGCATAAAATAACAAATAATCAACTTCTTTATACTGATTCTGGAAAAGC
>JBJEKE010000321.1:0-8325 GCA_051878475.1 Muribaculaceae bacterium
TCGAGGATATCCACGGCGGGCTCTACTTCAACTGCCAGTATAACAAGGACGACAAATACAATCCGAAACCCAAGAAAGGCGCTATCGGTATAATATTCGGCATGGGCATTTGCACCACCGACCGGGTTACCGTGAAGGGTAGCCTCGAACTTACAGTGGCCTTCAACTACAAGACCAAAACCCTCAACTCATTCATCTTCGAAGGTGGTGTGAAGTGTGTGGGCGGTATCATTGACTCGAATGTGAAACTGGTGTATGAAAACACCGAAGAAGAACAATATTTCCAACTCAACCTCACCGTAGATGCCGCTGCCGACGGCGGCTTGAGCGACCTGCTCGGAGACTGGGCCTCGGAAATCAACGAGGAATTCAAGGAAGTGAACGAAGGCTTCAAGAGCGCAGTGGGCGACAATAGCGAGGATGAAGAAGGTGAGCAAGACGAAGAGGCCAACGAAGAGGTTGGCGACGCTGCCGGCGCCAAGGGCCCGGGTGCGCACGTGGAACTCGAAATATACATAGGCCACAAAAAGATAGTTACCTCCGCTGCTGACGCACCGGTGAAGACCTACAAAAACGGTCCTACGAAGTGGCACGTTTACCTCGGTCAACCCGATCCGAAGGACAAGCGATGCCGCATAACTCTCATCGACTTCCATTCGAAGATTGTTACAGTGAGTATCGGTGCCGATGCCTACTTCTGTCTGGGCAACGAACTGCCGGGCGACGGCCAATTGCCCCCTATACCTAAGGAAATTGCCGACTTCCTCGATGGTGGCCAGCACGGAGCATCAGTGAGCGACAACAAGAGCGAGGCCGACAACGCACAAGCAAGCGCAATGGCCGATTTTCTAAAAAATGCGTCTGAAGGCTGCGGTGGCGTTATGCTTGGCGCATCGGTTTGGGGCAAGATTAAGGTTGACCTCGGTTTGTTCTATGCAAGCATGGATGCAATAGCCGGATTCGACGTATCTATCCACACCATCGGCAGCATGCGCTGTATGAACCTCGGACGTGCCCCCGGACACAACGGCTGGTATGGCGAAGGGCAAATATACGCATATCTGGCTGCATCGATGGGTCTACGCATCAATCTTGGATTCTTCAAGAAGAACATCTCGCTTATCGACTGTGGTATAGGCGGTGTGCTCCGATGCGGTATGCCAAACCCGAACCACT
The DNA here is from genome assembly GCA_051878475.1 of Muribaculaceae bacterium. Classification (GTDB taxonomy): domain Bacteria; phylum Bacteroidota; class Bacteroidia; order Bacteroidales; family Muribaculaceae; genus SFRY01. Next base: position 1,177 of record JBJEKE010000321.1, read on the forward strand.
TCGAGGGCAAGGCGCGCGTGAAGATTCGCCTGCTCGGTGGCTTGGTTAACCTGAACAAGAAGTTCTCGTTTGAATGTGGTGATAAATGCGACATGTTCTACGGCAATGCCCTTGACAACTATATTCTCTTCGAGAAGTGTAACATCGCCATGAAGGATGCCGAAGAGGCTGCCTCAAAGCCTATCGACTGGGAATTCCAGAACCGTCCGTCGATTAGCACTCAGGCTATCCTCGACCATGACATTCATGTGGTTGACCCGACCGAAATGCACCACATGATGGAAACAAGCAACATCGCCAACGCCAACGAAGAGGCATTCGAAGACTGGGCAAGCCGCCGCTTCAAATTCACAATGACTAGTAACCCGCACCTCTACGAATACCTGGATTACAACCACTACAAATCGGGCATTGCCCCTATCGATTCGTGCGCTGTTACTTACGTTGTCAACAACGAAAACGTGGTGCTCACCGACATGAAACGCCTCAATCCTAAGCGTTTCTATCGTCTCACCGTTTCGGGTAAGGCTCTCGAATATTATGAAGGCGACTGGAAAGACCCATGGACTTTCGACACTATCACAAACACTTCAAGTGCTGTGCCTTGGAAACAGACTGTCGACTTCTTTATGCAGACCAACGATAAGTTGCCTACATATACCGACGACACCGACCTACAGCCGTTCGTAAAGGTTGCCTTCCCGGCTCAATGGAACATTGACTCAATCTCCGGCATCGACACCGGCAACGCCAAAAACGAGATCTACGCATATGCCGAAGACGTAAAACATCCGTGGATTTCGCTCGACAAGCACCACAAAGGCCAATTCTACAACAAAGGCCAGTTGAAGTGGTATCTGCGTCGCGACGGCCGCGACATCCAAGTGCGCGACAATGTGTGGTATGAAAACGACTCTGTTTCAATCATGACCCCCGGCAATGGCGGGTTCACCGACATTGAAATGAACAAGGTGAACATAATCCGTCTGATGTATGAATGGAACGAACAGGTGGAAAGTTCTGCTGCTTGGGTGGAATGTGAATCGTACGAGGTATATGGCTCCTCACGCGACGAGGTCTACACCCGCGAGCACTACAAGTATATGCAGAAGTATTACGGACTTGCCGACAACTATTACGGCACAGGAACCATTCAGAATGTGCTCAGCCGCACCCAAGGCACCTCTTCCGAAACATCAGAGACATCAGAGACATCTACCGGGACTATCATTGCATTACCGAAAACATCTTCATCTTCCTCCTTATTGACTCCTGCCGGAACACTTGCCAGCAGCTCCTCGACTGCTTTGTCTAGCTCGGCAAGTTCTTCAATAGTGAAAGAAACAATTGAGGGTACCCCCGTATACTCTACAAGTTCGTCGGCTTCCACTACGAGCGACGAGGACCGAGGCTTAGACTTATCCGGCATTCAAGAAAAGCTCACCGAGGATGCTCTTGACACAGACATTGCCGATCCCAATATGGCCAAAAAGCCTGGTGTTGATGAAGACGAGAACGAATATCGATTCACTCTCGAGCAGGACGACTATATGAACGACGACGATGACGTGAACGGCGGAGCACGAAACCTCAAGTTCAAGGTCACCATCTACAAGAACACCCATGCAATGGTTGACGTACATTACTCGAAGGAACTGCTCGGATTGGCGGTTATCCCGAAAGAGACATACGACAACATGACATTTAAGGAGTACGCAGCCGACAATACGCACCTTTACGACAAGCACTTGCTTGCAGTGCGTCTCGACAAGATTTACTCCACCTCGATTCCTTCGGTCAACGACCAAGCCAGCGTATATCTCAACGCCATGCAAACCCAGGGAGCCAAACTGCCAATATACAGCAAACGCACAGGTGCCAAGCAGTTCATCAAGAACCGCTATATCACCAAGGACCCGTTCTTCTTCCTCACCTTTATGGCAAAGGCTTTCTTTGTGGGTGGTCAGCATTTCGAATGCTTGTCAAAGTATAGTATTTGGTTCGAGCATATCAACACCGAATCGCTCAATCTGCAATCGCCATACACCAGTTGGACCGATGGACGTCTGGATGGCGACCTCCAGAACGGATATGAGTCGTTCATGCGAAATGCTATGTTCAGTTACGACTACGCTGTCAACAACCTCGGCAACCAATACCCGCTCTACTCCGACGCAAGTCAGTATATGATTGATATGTTAGGCGACCCGACTACTCATGGCTATATAACCCAGCATAAGATGCGCGAGGAGGACTTTGCAAAGACTCTTGCCGACTACTTCTTCATGTGTAAGGCTCTGAACCTCGATGTGCGCCGTCAGTGTACGTTCCTGTCGCAAATGTGCGTTAAGGACCAGTTGAAGAACTGGATGAGTTCGTATGCAGCCAAGAAACTGAGAATCCACGGTCGATACAACCGGTCATCGTACATCGAGATTCCATACTACCAATATGGCATTTTGGCACACTTGGCATACGTGGCTTATAATATTCCATTCCGCGTAAACACTCGTCAGATATATCCTATAAACCATTTCGTCGACTTCCCGGATATCGACAAGGACGATTACCATCCTCGTATGGGACAGCCTAACAAATTGGCGGCTCCGAGAGTGCCGGCAAAACTGTTCCTCACCGCCGTCGACTACGAGATGCTGCCAGGAAGTTCATACTACGACATCAGCGCTTACGATTCCGACCGTGAAGTGGTTACTTTCGACCCGAATACAGTTGCCGCGTTCGACAACTACCGGATGCAGTTCTCAACTTACCGTGTGAATGCATGGAACATCAACAAAGGGATCTACACTGTGTTCAAGCCCGATTGGCAATCTATCAAAAATATTAACGACCATTTCTGCACTACATATACAAAAAGTTTCTTAGATTTGGTTAATGAATATAAGCTCAATATGGATTACAACGGTGCCGCTCCTGGATTCCAGGTGGCAAACGACCAAATTGGAGGCGACTTCTATTCTTCATCATTGATGGACTTCTATGCACCAGAACAATAATTGGTATTTTAAAGCGACGAAAACGATATGACACCTGAAAAAAATAATATGCGAAAACTATTATGGTTCCTTTTAGGCACTTTCTGTGCTCCGGCCCTGCTGGCTATGGCGCAGGTAATTGATTTCGACCCGATTGCCGGAAATCCCGCCGACAATCCCGACACTGCAACAGTGGTCAATAGAGATAATTACCTGAAGCGTCTGCCGGGCACGTTCCCCATCAGCGAGGAAAAGGAACAGAAAAAACCGGACAAAAACGATATGATTGTCGAGATTAAAGCCATGGCGCGAACCTATGGCGACAGTATAGTGCTGCGCTGGGGTGTCAATTCGTTCCCCGAATGGCTTTACCTGAGCACTCGAGGCTATCGCATCATGCGATACGACTCGAAAAAGGCGCCTTTCGACTTCGACACTATCGCCGACTGCATAAAGCCGCTCTCGCTTGAACAGTTCAAACTCCGTTATCCCGACACCAACGACTCGCTCGCATACATCGCAATGGGTTCGCTTTACGGAACCGGCGACCTTGACCCGGAAAACATTGGTTACGAACCTGGCTCGATTGGCTCGTTTGCCGAAATCGAACAAGATCAGAAGAACCGCCTCATCGGCGCCTACATGGCTTCGGAATGGCGTCCTGATCTGGCCGAGGCTCTCGGTCTGCGCTTCGTCGACCGTAATGTGAAGAAAGACGAGGTGTATTCATATTTCATTTTTCCTCGTGTGCCCGACACCACCGGACGCCTGTTCATTGCCCCGGCCGCACTTGAGTATGTGAAGAATACCCGCCGCAAAGGCAAACCTTACAATGTAAGCCTCACCGCTGAAATCAACGAGCACTGCAAGGTGACTCTTGCCTGGAACGACACCACCAACGGCACGTTCGAAGTGTATCGACGCCCATATGGCTCGAAGGAATGGACCAAACTCACCGACCGCCCTTACGCTCCGCCGTTGAACATGGAATTTGAGAAGCAGGGCATAATCTACAGCCACGAATCCGACCGTCTCGGCACATTTGAATATGCAGTGCAAGCCCACGATGCATTCGGCGAACTAACCGAGATGAGCGAGCCGGTGAAAGTAGTGTTCCGCGACCTTATGCCACCCTCTGCTCCCGAAATCACTCTCATCGAGATCGACCGTCCGGGCAAGCAGCTGTGGGACAGTATATACGCTACCATCCATTTCCACAAGGACTCGATGGAGGCCGACTTCGTGCGTCTGGTGCCCCTCTATCACAGCAACCGCGACTCATTGAAGCAATGGCGACTGCTCAGCAACGAATACATCGCACCCACCGACACCACAGTGCGCGTCGACGTAACCCACCTGTCAACCGGATGGATTACCATCGCCGCTGTCGATACTGCCGAAAACATGGGTTACGGCATTCCGCGATACCTGCGCATTGCCCAAACCAAGCCGCCTGTAGCTCCAACCCACATACGCGCTATCCCATCGCTCAACGGCTCAATTGCCATATTGTGGGATATGCCCGACTCGGCAAACATCAAGCACTACGACGTATTCTTTGCCAACTCGCTCGAGCACAGTTTCGCGCGCGCCAACAACCGGCACCTCCACACCCGCTCGTTTACCGACACAGTGGCTACCGACCTCAACGAACGATACATTTACTACACCGTCCAGGCATTCGACTGGGACGACAATCCGGGCGAATACTCCGACACCATCGCAGTACTCCGTCCTAACCCCAGCATCCCATCGAAGGCTCACCTCGACTCGGCATGGGTCGACAACCGTATGATTCACACCCGCTGGGTGGGAGCCGGCGATGCAGTGATTTCGCACTATAATGTGTATCGACGCAGCGAGGGTGCCGAACGCTGGGGGCTTCTATGCTCGTTCAATGCCGACTCGGTGGCCGCAAACAACCATATGATGACCATCCACGACACCCCGGGCGGACGCCGCGGCGACCGCTTCGAATATGCCGTTGAAACAGTTAGCTTCTGGGGTGCCACATCCGGTCTCACCCCGATATATTCTGCCAAACTTAACATCGGTGTGGCAGTGGAAATGCCCATCAAACTCTTCGGAGCATACAATGAAGCCGACCGGCAGACCCGCTTGGCATGGGAAATCACGAATGTGCCCATTGATGTGCCCTACTACATCTGCCTGTACCGTAAAAGCCATGGCAGCCAGCGCTTCAAATACATTACCAACATACCGAGCGACAAGAAGTTCTACATCGACCATAGCGTACAGCCGGGCGAAACGGCAGAATACTATATTATGCTCCGTTTCGACGACGGTCGTGAGTCACCGCGTTCCGAAACAGTAACTGTTACGGCACCTGCTAAGACCATTTCGGATAACAAATAACATCACTACTGCAACATGAAGAAAATACTCTGGCTTTTGGTTCTGTGCATGCTCACCACTTCGTGCGGCGACTTCTTCACCTTTGAGGAAACACCCGACGAATGGGACGGTATCACTATGCATGCCCTTAACGACTCATCGTGGGTGATGGTGGGCGATTCATTACCCCTCGAGGTGGAGTTCTCGCCATACAATCCCAATGAAAGCCCTGTATTTTGGATGCTCACGCCCACCGATGCCGCCAAAATGGTGAGCGATACTCTGATTGCCCTCGCTCCCGGCAAGGCCGAGCTCAAAGTGGTTAACAACATTGGCAGCCTCGCCGATTCGTGCACAGTGAGAGTAATTTCACGATGGGAACCAATCGACTTTTCTATCGAAAATCCATACGACATGATGGTGTATGCCGACATTACAATCAACAGCCAGCCTTGGGACGATAAAACAATGATGGTGGGCGCATTCGTTCGCAACGAACTCGCCGGATTGGCTGTTAAGCGCGAAGCTTTCGGAATTGCATACCCCGAACTACGTATATGGGCTTTCGACCAAGACTATGTAGGGAAAGTTGAAATCCGCTGCTTCGACCCCGTGAACCACAAACTTTACGTGTCCGACCAACTTTTCGACTATAATGCCTACACCACGCTGGGCACTCTTTCCGACCTTTACAGTATTAACTTGAAAATTTCGAAATGATGAAACTCCAACGCTACATATCTGTCGCAGCAACGCTGCTTGCCATTGTATTCACAAGCTGCACACTTATGCTCGACGAACCGCCCATTTCCGACGAAAACAAAGAAGAAGAAACCGAAAATGGCGATGGATTCTCGGCTCCATGCACTGAAATGACTGAATACGGCCCGTTCACATACCAATTTCAGGAAGGCGTACGCTTATTAGGCGATGAATATCGGCCATATGTGATGTCGGCACAAACCGACACTGCATCGGGCATCACACGCACCTATTTTGCCCCGAGAATACCTGCCGACAAACTACCGCAACACGGCGAAGTGGTAACTTCTACCCTGAGCGACATTTTCATCTTCGGCTTGAACGACGAAGTTGACTATGTGGAGAAAGCCGACGTTGGATACTGCATGATATCTCATTCAGTATCGATAAACCGCATTTTCAAGGAACTGGAATTCGACATCAACGGATTTCTCGCAACCGAAGAGGTTGATGACCCCGGCACCCGTTCAACCAGCATCGACGGCAAAAGGCGAAGGCTAAAGATTGTAGGCAGCTACAGCAAACCTACCACCCGCGAGTCGGATATAGACGAAGGAGACAAGGAAGGTGACTTCAACGGCAGTCCCATAACACTTGGCAGCATATATGTAAATGTAACGCAAGGCGACACCCAATTTACCCCCTACAACATATGCACCGAGAAATACAAGGAGTCATTCAAAAATCTTTTCAGAAGCATAAAGCCAGATGATTCCAAAACCAACCCACTCTATAAGGTTATACAATTTGGAATAATAGGCGATTTCGATGCTTATGCCGCAACTGTGGCAAAAGCCAACTTATTTTTACACTACTCGCTGCTGAAAAATGAATTTTCCGGAGGCGTAAAAGTAAAATTTGATTGGGGCTACGGAGTAAAATTCAAGAAAATAGGAGGTTCGGTGAGCATTCCTATTTTGGGTACTGAGAACTGCAGCATGACTACCGAAGACATAGATATGTTCCCCGGCCGAGATTTTGACTCTTACTTAATCAAAGCAGATGAAGCCAAAGTAGAACTGGGTAAGATACTCAA
>JBJEKE010000322.1:0-8299 GCA_051878475.1 Muribaculaceae bacterium
CCGCGACCCCGACCTTGGCAAGGTCGTGCTCTACCAACTGAGCTATTTTCGCATAATCAAATCTTTCGAAGAACTTAAACCGGTTATTTCCGATTTGCGATTGCAAAGTTAGTGCGAATTTTTCATTTGTGCAACACTTTGCCAAAGTTTTTCTGAAAAAATTTCAGCCGAGCAGTCTGAAAAAGGCATCGCGAAGCTCCGGTTTAGCAAATTCGCCGCTGTAATCAATTGTTACTGTGGCACTATCCTGCTTTTCCACTCCACGCATCTTCATGCACAAATGTTCGGCACTGCACACCACAATCACACCTTTATGCGACAGATTCTCCTCCAGCAAGGCGCAAATTTCGTGGGTAAGGCGTTCCTGAACCTGCAAACGGCGGGCATAAACCTCTACAACTCGCGCAAGCTTGCTCAGTCCTATCATGCACCCGTCGGGGATATAGCCGATTGATATTTTTCCGAAGAATGGCAATATATGATGCTCGCACAATGAATAGAATTCAATGTCCTTTACCACCACCATATTCGAGCCGGCATATTCAAACACCGCCGATTTGGCCACCGCCTCACCACTCTGCCGATAGCCTTGCGTGACATCAAACAACGCCTTAGCTGCGCGTTGCGGAGTTTTCATAAGTCCCTCGCGCTCGGGGTCCTCCCCTATCAGGCGCAATATGGCTTTGTAGTGCTCGGCAATTTGCCCTATTATCTTTTCGTCAGATTCTGTGTGAATAGTGTTGTTCATCATTTAGTGTTAATGCGATCCTTCACCAATATCATTTCACGAGCATACGAAGGAAATGCCTCCTTTAGCTGGTGCAGATAGTGCATTGCCTCTTCGCGGGTACGGAAATCGCCCACCCTCAAGCGCCACGACGGTGCTCGATATGTGAGATACGACGACAGCAACGGAAAACGCGCCAATATGTTACGCTCCTTTATCATTGCCTCGTTTTTGGCGCTGCGCGGATTATTGTCGGAAAACACCTGGATGCGGTAGCCTACCGAATTGCCTTGCTTATCGACATTATTGATAATGTTCTCATATGTGACATCGCCACGATGCAGGCGGTCGAAAAGGCGCACCGACTGGTACACATTTACACGGCCTTCCGACTGGCTTTTCAGATGCTCAACGATGGTTGAGTCCTGTTGGGCTGTCAGCGCTACACTGCTAAGGCTCAACACCGACAACAGTAACGACAATACTGCAATACGAAGAATCATAACATGATTAATGATAAAAAAGAGGATATGTCGGAACCCACAGGTTCGGCACATCCTCTGTTGGTTTTATTGCTATGGCATGAAAGAGTTCGCCATGCCACTAATTGATACGCCGCTATGAGTTAGCTATAATCAGAATGCATTTACAATGCCCATGAACGATTCAGCCTTAAGAGCAGCACCGCCGATAAGACCACCGTCAACGTTTGGCTTTGCAAACAATGCAGCAGCATTTGTTGGCTTGCAGCTACCTCCGTAAAGTATCGAAGTGTTTTCAGCTACTTCCTTGCCATATTTTTCAGCGATGAGGTTACGGATGAATGCGTGCATTTCTTCTGCCTGGTCGTCAGTAGCAGTCTTGCCTGTACCAATTGCCCATACTGGTTCGTAAGCAAGGATGATCTTGCCGAAGTCGTCAGCAGAAAGGTTGAAGAGCGAACCTTCAATCTGAGCCTTTACCACATCGAAGTAAGTACCGTTTTCGCGTTCTGCCAATACTTCGCCGATGCAGAAGATTGGGGTAAGACCGTTTTCAAGAGCCAGAAGAGTTTTCTCCTTAAGGGTCTCGGCTGTTTCGCCATAATACTGACGACGCTCTGAGTGACCAAGGATAACATATTTAGCGCCGGTTGAAGCCACCATTGCAGCCGATACTTCGCCTGTGTAGGCACCCGACACCTTGTCGGCACAGTTTTCTGCACCCAGACCGAGTTTGTTCGAATCTATTACTGCAGCAACAGCGGTAAGGTGAGTGAAAGGCACTGCAATCACTACATCACAATTAGGAGTAACACCCTTAAGAGCCTCGTTTACTTCCGATGCAAGCTTTACGCCTTCAGGAACTGTAGTGTTCATCTTCCAGTTACCTGCTACGATATTTTTTCTCATTGTTATTTAAATTAATTGGTTTATCTGTATATTCAAGTGCAAAGGTACGTCATTATTTTGATTTTTTCCCATTAATGGGCCTTTTAATTTTGAATAGTTTGTGAGTGCGGTTTAGAGCCAGCAATGCGAGCATAAGACCAAGATAAAGTGTTATGTCCGACCAAAGCGTCTTTTTGTCGTCGAGGGGGCGGTGGACGGCACTCATATCGTTCATATCGCTTTCAAATTGTGATATCGGAATCGACTGCAACGAGCGCTTCCACACAATAACGCCATTATTCACATACACCACAGCCGGGTTTCCACGAGCTATCTGTTTCAGCACACTGTCGTCGATGGTATACATTTCATATGCGGCCATCGATAGGTCCTTCCAATCGGAAATGGCCGCATCGTCAGCCGATGTCAATGCCAGGAAATTGACTCCGTGCGATTGGGCCAGGTCGTACATCTCATTGATTACAAACGTATATGAAACATCCACACCATCAAGATTGGGAAAGAGCAGAATCATATATTCGCCTTCATTGGTAATCACTGAGTCAGTTATATCGATGCCGTCAACTGTTATCGACACGCCCATTGGTGCCGTTTTTTCTGTTGGAGCACCCACCTCGATACGGTCGACGTAAGTCCACTCGTCATCGTCGGGGATACTGTCGAGAGCAAACTCCTTAACCACACCATCACGCTCATACACAAAGCGGTACTCCGGCTCCAATGCCGCGCCCAGGTCATGCCCCACCAGATGCTCGCCCACCTTATATGGCCGGAAGTCGATAAGCGGCTGATAACTGAAGCCTACAAACGCAATGGCCAGCGGAAGCGCACACGATAGTGTTGCCACTATCCACTGCACAGCCACACCATACACATTTACAACATATCGGTTTTTTATGCATAGATACACCAAAGCGGCCATCAGCACTACATTTTTCATGAATGTAGCCCAGTTTGACAATTGAATGGCATCGCCGAAGCATCCGCAATCGGCCACTGCATCGGTTATGGCAAGCCACAGGGTCAACGGCAGCATCACTGCCATCATAGCGGTGAGTGCAATCGGAGCCACACGGCGATAGCAGCCCAAAAGCAGGAACACACCAAAGGCAAATTCATATGTGCAAATTACGAAAGCCGACATGGTGGCAAACGGTACCATCCAGTCGAGTCCCATAACTGCAAAATATTCGGTAAATTTATACACCGAGCCCCAAGGGTCGATTGCCTTCACAAACCCCGAAACAATGAATGTTACGCCCACAATAATGCGCAATGTCCACACAATGATGATTGCACTCCGTGATATTGTTTTCTTGGTTTCCATACTTATATTAACGCAGCCAATATGCATAAATTGCAGTTGGCTGCCATCAATTAAACACTCTTTTGAAATAAGTTACCAAATCGTCGAGCACCATTTGGCGGAACAGCCAATGATGCATACCGCCGGGGATACGTTGGAATATATCGTCGTCGAGCGAAAGCACATACAGCGGGCGGATGCGCCAACTGTCGTTGTAGCGATTCTGCCAATCGTACATACAGTATTCCCACCAACCCGAATCAGCTCGCCACCATTCTCCTGTGGTATATCCCTGCTGCAGGCCCCATTTCGTAACACCCAAAGCGTTGGGGTGACCACATTGGTCGAAAATTCGTTTTGGAGCCATGCCGAGGTCGAGCACACGACCAAGGGTGACACGGCACACTATCAGCGACCCACACGAATAATGCAACGCAGTGGAACGGTCCGGAGCAAAATAGATGCCGTTGCCGGCATAGTTGCCGCCACCAACGTTCCATATACCGGTATACCAGCCGTTATTGCCCACTCTTCCACGGTCTTGTGTTATACTTTCACTGGCGTTGCAATCGGTACCATGATACAAGGTGAGCGCTGGCACAAAGGTGTCGACAGCTGTCCATATATAACTTTCCACCAGTGTCAGCGAGCCATGCCACAGTATGTATTTACCTACTCGCCATGGGAGCATCACCAACCACCGCACCGTGTCGTCAGCGCCTTCGCGGTCAAGTGTTGGCATCAGCACCTCAATAATGTAATTGAGTGCCTCAAACGAGCAGTGAATCACCACATTATAATAGAATGCATTAATGGCACGCAGCGGAGTAAGCAACAGATAAAGCGGCACCTTTACCCATTCAAATATTTCGCGATACTCTCGGTTTTTGGAATCGTTACCGCCATTAAACTTAAAAAACAGACGCCAAGGCTTTGAGGCATAACGCTGAAACCAGTTTAAGAAATAGAATGGCAGGCACACCACCCAATAGCACTTATATGCGATGACATATATGAGTGTGGTAACACGCAAGAGCAGCCAACGGAGCAGAAACAGTGCACCAACAATCCAAATAATGTTCCATATCCATCCCAAAAAGCTACGGCCCGATTTTGGTGCAGGCTGTGCAACTTCAGGCTCTGGCTCGACAATTTCAATGGGTTCACGGAAATCGAGATAGGTGAACTTGCAGAACAGGGTATCACCGCGATACACAACACGTGCCCAAAGGTTGGAGTTTACCGAAAGCACTTCCACTCGGGTGCCACGGCTTATTGTAGTGGCCCTACTTGCCGACGTGGTGGGTGCATACCGCAAATTCAGATTGGTGGTCGAAGCATACCAACCATGATACTTATCAACGTCAGCCCCATAGGCTGGCATTGCTGCCGATATTATAATTGACAATATGAATACCAGCACTGCACGCATAATCAATATGTGAAAAGCGAGGTGGAAATACGGTTGAAATCGCGACGGCGCAAATCATCGGGACGAGCAAGGATATAGTATGAGCCACAATCGAAAAACCGAAGGTCCACCCTATCGTCTTCTTCAATTTGAAAGAGCACCACATGGTTGGGGAATTCGTCGGCCACTTCATCGTGGAAAGGAAGGCCGAGCATGCGCGCCGAATAATCGTCGGAATCGTCGCAAGTAAATTGAAGTGCCATCGGTGGCATAAACACACTTTCATCGGTTCCCTCCCAGTGCAACTCGTAAGGTTCAAGGCCTTCCGCTTCTTCAGAATAAAGCACTTTCACCAAATCGCCGGGCTCGCCATGCATAGGCGTTTCCAGAGGTGTATCATTGCCAAGGAAATAATCGATTGCAGCAAACACATACAGCATGCCCGTATGAGGCAGCAATCCTTCGGCATCGAGATGCGCAATATCGGCTAAACGTATCTGAGCAACAAATGGCAGCGGCTCAGGGTATTCCTCCCCTTCCTCAGTATGAACCATAACATAAGGGTACGGCATATCGGCCGGCAAATCGGGAGCGCCCCACATATGGCTTTTCCCAACCAAGTTGTCGTTGGTGATATCGGCGCGTATGTTTATCGGTTTATTAATCATCATCTCCAAACATTTTTCGTAAATTATAAGCATAATTGCTGCCGGCATTCCGGGCTTCGCGATACATTTTTATTGCAAGCGCTCTATCGGCTACAACTCCACCGTTTCCGTGCAGCTTCATCAATGCAAACAGTGCCTTGCAGTCAGTGTTGCCCAAAGCCAGCCCCTTACGGGAATATTCCACCACCTTGTTGGTGTCAACACGCTCACCAAGCAAGTAAATCGACGCCATCAGTGCATAACACTCACCTTTAAGGCCATCCGACAAATCGCTGTCAATGCATTTATGGTAATATCTGATGGCTTTATCTTCGTCTTTACATCCACTGTCCTTCCTACTATATATCTTTGCAAGATACAAATAAGCCTCGGAGTAAGTGTCGGCACACGCCTCAAAGCATTTTATTGCCTCGGCATACCGTTCTTCATCCATATAGTCAATGCCAAGTGAGAACATTGCCAACATGCTGCCTGCATCGGCCGCCAAGCGCTGGTAATATCGTCCACGTTCGACATACCACTCATATGGCTTCATTTCGTTCCAATGCTCATAGAACCGGTCGTAATTGTCGGTCACCATCCTGAACGTTATTGCCATCTGTTCCGTAACCGATACGTCACTGATTCCCCCAAGGGCATCGCAATCGGCATACAGGCCCACCAGAGTCGGTGCATAGTCCATTTTACTGTCCCAATCAGTATCAGGGAGCGACACCACATGCTTAAAGAATTCATTTGCAATGATAGCTTTTATGTTGGCGTCACTGATATGTCGATTTGCCTTCACTGCCCAATCGAAAGCATTTTCATCGTCTTTGACATCTCGGTAAGCCAATGCCACCAGCTTCATGCTCTCGACATCTCCGGCTTCAGCTCGGTCGAGATGCTGCTTTATTACGTCGGCACTGCGCTCGTCGGGATACCATTGGTATAGTTTCTCCAGAGCTTTGGAATCGCCATGACTGTGTGCCATACGCAAATATGCCTTTACTGCCACGTCATCCTTAGGCCACCCGCTTCCGGCATGAATATTGTTGGCAAGGTTTCGCATACAGGTTATCGCCCCCAGATTTGCACCTCTGAAATAGGCATCGCATGCCTCTTTGTTGCGATGCAACTGGTCGAGACACCACCCCATATTCGTATAGGCATTAGCGTAATCGCGAGCAGCAGCACAGGCAAACCAGCGTATTGCCTCCTCGTAATCAATCGGATATCCGCCAGAACCATTCATCCAATCACATCCACGATTATACACATCAACAGTGCTCATCCCCTTTTCCTCATCGGCCGACAAAGCTGAATTCCATTGTCGTAGTAAAGAGGAAGAATCTTTATAATTCTTTGCTGCAAGCGCCTTGATATATTCTCTGCATTTTGCCGCATATTCGGGCTTGCAGGACGATTTATCGTGGTAAATCTTGGCAAGAGTGTACTTTGCATCGTCATGACCTTTGGCTGCTGCCGATTCAAACCAAAGAATGCCTTCGTTTGTATTCTTGTCCACCCCAATGCCATTATAATAAAGGTATCCCAGATTATTCTGCGCCACTGCATTGCCACGCTCGGCCACAACTTTTGTAATTGCGAAGCAACGCGCTGCATTCTTCGGCGTGCCAAACCCATTCATATGGCAATATGCCAGTTCCATGAATTCACCTACACCGGGATTCTTGCGCCAAGCCCTCTCGAAATACACTACAGCAACATCATACTTCTTCACCTTGAAATTCGCCAAGGCTTCGGCATATATCTCACCTGCTGAAGAGAAAGGAGTAATCATAAACTATATGGATTTGGTAATTACAATTTTGCCCGCAATTCATCGAGACAATGAATTATCGATGACGTCGAAGTCCAGCATGATTCGCCTTCGTTATGTATCCCGATAATGTATCCTAAAGCGGACGAAAGCCGGTTGTCAGGACACAACTGGCACAATCGGTGATAGGTTGTCAGATAACCTTCGTTGGCCAGCAATGCAATGGCAGCCACTCGGTCAGTGTCGACACATGCCGAATGTTTCTTGCTGTTGAGCACACGATTTGCGGCCCCGTTTAGATTAATGAACCAGATGGTGAGTCCTTCAAGCACAAAAGGCTCATCGACCGGCACAATGGCAACCAAATCTTCGGTGTGGGGCCGATGCTCTTCCATATCGAGGTCGCAAAGTGCCTTAAGTTGATATTCCATTGCATCAACAAGCTTGCCCTTATCGGAAAGCGTCTTCACCTGCTCACTGCATTCGGCAAATGCTCTGACCGAGTCGTTGGTGCTGATGCCTCCATCTACCTCGTCAATAACCCGGAACAGCACCTTCCGCACATCCGACAAATGCGAGTTCCACAGCTTTGGAGCCACTTTCCGCATCGCTTTCACACACAGCAATAGCTTGCGGCGCTCAAAGAACCCGTAATTACATTTCTCAATTATATTATCCACAGCGCACCCAAGGCCTACCGTATCGGCTTGATAGCAGGTGTAGCATGGTGGGAAAAGATTACCAAGCAAGCTGTCAACCAAGTCCTTACGTTCATAGTAACTGAGATGCTCGCAGAATGCCTCGAAACTGCCGTCGGTAAACCAACCTTCGTTAACCAGCAATCGCGCCGACTCGGCACCTATGAACGGCAGCTGATACTTCTGCTCATTAGAACGCTTTACATTGAAATAGTCCTCGAGAGGCGAAAGCCAATGTTCGGCAAACTGGTCGCTGACGTAATCATATAGGTCATCGTATGGCTTATCGTTGTCGTAGGTGAACAGCAACGGGGAATAATCTCCGGCATTCACACG
>JBJEKE010000323.1:0-2027 GCA_051878475.1 Muribaculaceae bacterium
TGCGCGTTGGCATTGTGATAAAGCCTAAAATCTTCAGCGAATATTAGTTGTCGGCCACACGGCATTTATATCCGGCGGCTTCCACAGCTGCAATGATTGCCTCGGCCGGAGCTGTGCCGCTCACTCTGGCAATACTGTCGCCAAGTATCACCTCTACACTATCCACACCATCAATCTGCTTGATAGTACGCTCAACATTGGCCTGGCAATGGCTGCACATCATCCCTTCTATCTTAAACACTGTCATATCTTGCAATTGTTTCTGTGATTTCATCCGTTCAAGGCACTTGCGATAGCCTCGCCCTATTCCATAGGCAAGCAGCAATGCCACTCCGCATGCGCCTTCAATCCAGCCTACAGAGGCACATTGGCTACATATGGCCTTGCCACAATTTGACACATCGAACCACCCTGCCGGCAGCAGATAGTCAACCGCAAGCCCGAATGCCATGGAGCCAACCACTATGGCAGCCAGATATATGGCAGTGGCAGTTCGGCCCATCACCTTGTAAATCATCAGAATAGAAGCCGCATTGGTTGCCGGACCGGCCATCAGCAGCACCAATGCTGCGCCGGGGCTAAGCCCCTTCAGCATCAACGCCAATGCAATGGGAATGGAACCGGTGGCACAAAGATACATAGGCACCGACAACACCAGCACCAGAAGCATGTTGGCAATGGGATATGCCGACAGTCGGGTGAATGTGTCGCCGGGCAATGATATGGATATAACGGCTGCAATCACTATGCCGATGAACAGCCATTTCCCCATATCCTGAAGCATATTGTAAAACGCATATCGCATCGATAGCGCCAACCGCTTGGCTAAGCTGCCAGATAGCAGTTCATCGTCGCAACATCCGTCACCACAGCATCCGTCGCTGCAGCTTCCGGCTTCTGATGCCGGACAATCATCATTGTCGAAACGGTTGGCAACGAAACCGCCAAACAATGCTGTAACGAAAGCAGTAATGGGTCGCACAATTGCCATTGGCAGACCCAGCACGGAGTATGTGGCAGCAATTGAGTCAACGCCGGTTTGTGGAGTGGCAATCAGAAATGCAATGGTGGCTCCTTTCGAGGCACCCTCACGGCGCATCGACATTGCCGTAGGCACCACCCCGCACGAACATAGCGGCAGCGGCACTCCAAACAGCGATGCCTTGACCACCGAACCCATTGTTCGCGGATGCAGATGCCGTTCCGAAAAGCTCCGCGGCATGAATCCATGCATAAGTCCTGCAATAAGGAATCCAAGCAGCAAATATGGTGCCATCATGAGCACCATCTCGGTTGAAGCCATCAAGACGTCTATTATATAGTCTGTTATCATAGGTTTATTCTGTAATTATATTCACACCAGCTTCTTCAAGATGCTTCCAATAGCCGGGATACGACTTGCTCACCACTTCCATATTGGCAATGGTGATACCAGGATAGCGCAATGCTGCCAATGACATCGACATGGCCATACGATGGTCGTCGTAAGTGGATATGACCGGCGTTTCCACTGCGGGATTTTTATGGCCGTCCCACTCGAGTGCAAAGTTGTCGGTAACGCTTAGCTCATAACCGAGTTTGCCAAGTTCGGCACGCAATGCTTCAATTCGGTCGGTTTCCTTGATTTTCAAGGTTGTGAGGCCACCGATGCTGAAAGGCATATCAAGCAGACAAGCGGCCACCACCATAGTCTGGGCAAGGTCGGGCTGGTCGCTCAGATTGCACTCAAAGCGGTCAACCATTTCATGTCCGCCACTCAACAGCAGTCCCTCGTCAGTGAATTCAGTCTTCACGCCGAAATACTCAAACAACTGGCACACGCGGCTGTCGCCTTGCACGCTGCTGTCCGACAAACCTTTGAGCACAATTCGGCTTTGCGGCAACAGGGCGGCAATGGCAAACCAATACGAGGCAGCGCTCCAGTCGCTCTCAACCACAAAATGCCGAGGTGCGCAATAGCTGCCCGGAGCAACATCGATGGTGCAATTACGCCTCGAACACACCGCGCCGAATTGGCGCATCAGAGC
>JBJEKE010000324.1:0-2024 GCA_051878475.1 Muribaculaceae bacterium
TATGTCGGTGCTGTTGTTGTCGGCCTTGAAGTCGAGAAGCTCGCGGATGATGTGCAGAATATGCTTGCGCCCCTTTTTCGGCGGCAGGAATTTCTCTATCTTGTCCGAGAAGAATATCACGCCAATCTTATCGTTGTTCTGGATGGCTGAGAAGGCTATTGTGGCGGCTATCTCGGCCATCATCTCTTGCTTGGCTACACCCTGTGCACCGAATATGCGGCTTCGCGATACATCAACCAGCAGCATCACTGTAAGCTCGCGCTCCTCCTCGTATACTTTCACATACGGGTGGTTGTGGCGGGCAGTAACGTTCCAGTCAATGTCGCGGATATCGTCGCCATACTGGTATTCGCGCACTTCCGAGAAGGTCATACCTCGTCCCTTAAAGGCCGAATGGTATTCTCCCGCAAAGATGTTTTGCGAAAGCCCCTTCGTCTTTATCTCGATTTTCCTGACTTTCTTTAAAAGTTCATTAGCATCCATTGACATAACTAATCAATTAATATCTATAGTAACTTTTTGCATGGACGAATCATTGTCCGACCACTTTAATTATTATAATACATCAATTGATTAAGGTACTGCAATCTTGTCGAGGATTTCGCTGATGATTTCGTCGGAGTCAATGTTGTTGGCTTCAGCTTCGTACGACAATCCGATTCGGTGGCGAAGCACGTCGTGGCTAACGGCGCGTACGTCCTCGGGTATCACATAGCCGCGTCCTTTCAGGAAGGCGTAGGCACGTGCTGCTAATGCCAGGCTTATCGAGGCACGTGGCGATGCACCGAACGATATGATGCCGTTAAGGTCGGTCAAGCCGCATTCGGCTGAGTCGCGGGTGGCAAACACAATGTCAACGATATATTTCTCAATCTTTTCGTCGATATATATCTTGCGCACAATGTTGCGAACGTCGAGAATCTCTTCGGGTCGAACCAATGCATCCACGCGGCGTGCTGTGCCTTGGATGTTCTGGCGGATAATAAGCTTTTCCTCCTCCTTGTTGGGATAGCCTATTACCACCTTCATGAGGAAACGGTCAACTTGTGCTTCGGGCAGTGGATAGGTTCCTTCTTGCTCTATAGGGTTTTGGGTGGCCATTACCAGGAATGGCTTGTCGAGGGCAAACGTGGAGTCGCCGATTGTCACCTGACGCTCTTGCATGGCTTCAAGCAATGCACTCTGAACCTTGGCCGGTGCACGGTTGATTTCATCGGCAAGTACGAAGTTGGCAAATATCGGGCCTTTCTTTACCTCGAATTTCTCTTTCTGAACGCTGTACACCATTGTACCGATTACGTCGGCGGGCAGCAAGTCGGGTGTAAACTGTATTCGGCTGTATTTGGCATCGATAAGCTGTGCCAATGTCTTTATGGCTAATGTCTTGGCCAAGCCCGGCACACCTTCGAGCAGTATGTGCCCATCAGCCAGTAATGCTATAAGTAATGAGTCCACAAGGTGACGCTGCCCCACTATGGTCTGGTCCATCCCTTGGGTAATTAATTTTACAAATCCGCTTTTACTTTCTATGAGGTCGTTCAACTCGCGAATATTTACTGATTCACTCATGATTCTTATATGTTTTGTTGATTTTGTTTGCAAATATATCACTATTGGCGGTAAAAATGTTAACGCCAATAGTTAAATTTTAATATTAATACTTTAATAGATTCAATCGCGTCTGAAGCATTGCGAAGGGCTATCTGTTGGGGCTATATCCTATTTGACGGCTCCTAGTATTTCGGCCGATTTTGCCTTGGCCTTTGCTACACTCTCGGGGTCGTTCTTGTCGATGCCGTACTTCGATGCTGGTGGTATTATTACCACTGTGCCTGCCTCTATATGATTCGGGTCGCTGATTATCGACTTGTTTTCCTCGTAGATGTATACCCAGAAGTTCAGATCACCGTAATATTCCCTTGCCATGGTGGTGAGAAACCGGGTACGCCCCACGGTATCGGTCTTAACTAGCGATATCGAGTTGTCGTTCGCTGGATTGGTCTTTTCCTTGGCGGCTTCTTGCT
>JBJEKE010000325.1:0-8259 GCA_051878475.1 Muribaculaceae bacterium
CTCGGTGGCGTAGTCGTAGATGTAAGCCACGGCATTGCTGATGTCGGCAGGTTGGCAGGTGTTCAGGTCAACTGCCACCAGCACAATGTCGGCATCGGGAGCAGTTCCGCGGTAAGCACCGTCGAGATAGCTGTCGGATCCGGTGGCTATGGCTGCCACGTGGGTTCCGTGGGAGTTTACTGAGTTGTCGCCGGCAGCCTTGGCAATCAGTTCGGGAGTGGTCAGTTCAATTCCGTATCCGAATTTCTCAGGCGCGGTGCATCCCTCGAAATCAGAGCTGTGCTGTTCCCACACGCGCTTTATGCGCAATTCGCCGGTAGCCGGGTTGCGGAAAGCGGCGTGGTTATAGTCGAATCCGGCATCAACCACTCCCACCACTACACCGTTGCCGGTGTAGGCATTGTATATGTCGTGGCCGTTGTTCATCAGGTCGGATTTCACTTCGGGCTTGGCAATGTCGAGCATCTGGTGTGCCGGTGCTGTCAGCTCAACGTATTTCACTCCCTGAGCCTTGGCAAGTGCTCCGAGCATGCTGCGCTTGATGCGGGCGGTTGCGGTGGTGTCCATCACAATTGCAGTGCGGAGGCCGAACTGCTCGGCAAGAGTGTCCCAATTGGTGGCTGATGGGTCGATGGTTACGTACACGCTGATGCTTTCGTCGGCATTTTCGAGGCTGGCAACGGCTTTCGATGCCATGTGTGCCTTTGGTGATAAAACGTGGTGCGATGCCGTGGCCGTGTTGGCCATCATCGACATCGCACACATTATAGATATAACCGAGGTTATCTTCATCACAGAAACTGTAGTATAGGGGTTAGAATCTTATTTTACAATTACTTTCTTGGCCAACGGCTTGCCGTCGACAACCAGACGGGCCACGTAGATGCCCACCGGCAGTTCAGCCTTGGCGCTGATGTGCCGGCCGTTGATGCTGAACACTTCGATTGACGAGGCTTCGTCGCACACAATTCGGCGGTTCTCCACTCGCACGTTCACGTTGCGCTCAGCGTCGGCGTCGATGCTTTCAACTCCGGTAACCGATTCGTCGAAAGCGGCATGGGTGTACGATTCGCCGAGTTTCACCTCGATGCAGTTGTGTATCTGGTTGAGTTTGTAGTCATCAGCATTGAAGTTTGCCACGAAAGCCACAATTCGCATGTTTTCGGGCACTGTAGGCCATGTGATGTACTCTTCAGTATAGCCTTTGGCTTCGAGAGTTTCATCGGTCCAGTAGCTCGAGCGGATGCTTGCAGGCAGCGTGAAAGTCTTGCTCCACTCTACATTGCGGCCGGGTGTGTAGTTGGCGAGCACACCCCAGGCATTGTCGGTAACAGTGCCGCGGAACACATTGTTGTGTGTGTACGAAACGCCGCCATTGCTTTGGTAGGCCACCAGACCGTCCTGAACGAGCATCACGTTGAACACAGTCTTGTCGGTTGGCATATTAGTGTGAGGCTGAATGTAGAGGTTCACCGTGACTTCGCGGGTGTCGGGGTTGAAGGTGCTTTCCAGCTTCATCGAAGCGTAAGGCTTCGAAGCCCGGGCATTGTCGAGCAGAGTGGTGACATTAGCTTTCGATATTCCACTAACCGGAGAGGTCGCAGTTTGCAGCGCATTGCGGTTTACCATCACAGCCGGAGCGTAAGTGTTTGAGCTTGCATAGAAGAAGGTGTATTGCCAATCTTCGGCCATGGTGAACATGTCGGGATAGTATCCGGCATGATGTGTTACCTCAGCAAAAGGGTAATCGACTGCAGAGAGCACACTATGCAAAGTGGTGTGGCCACCGGGGCACTGTGAGCAATCCTGTCCGGTGAACGATTCCACCATCAGCCAGCGTTCCATGTTGGCGGGGTAGAAGAATACCGGTTCGCTCTGTGCGTTGTCCGATGTATCGTTGTCGTCGGCGCCGTTGATGTTCTTCACCTTGATGCTGAGCTCAACATCGCCGGTACTTGCCGATGAGTATTCCGGCAAAGTGAAGTCGTATACGCTTTGCGGAGCCAATTCCAAACCGGTGTATGGGATAGTCTGCGGTTCGTTGCCGTCAACCGATATTTCAATGTCGAAACTGTTGATGGTGGTTGAACCGAAGTTATAGAGCTGGTTTGAGAACACATACTGCTCACCGCTTTTATAGTAACCGTCGAATTTTGTGCGCTTCATGCATAAGTCGGTGAATTCGATGTCGTCTACTACGGCGCGCACGTTAGCTGCACCATAGCCTATGCCGCTCATGTCGCTCCATTGGGTGCCGTTGTAAATATAGCAGCAACCTTCAAGCATGTCGGCAGTGCGGTCGGCACTCAGCATCTTGTAACTGGCCATTATCAGCGTGCCCTTGAACCCGATATACAGTTCCGATTCATCGCCTGTGATAACGTATGGCTCGTCGAGGCTGTAGCTCAGCCAGTCGTTAGCCTTGGTGATTGTGGTTTCCTGCGATACGATGGGCTCGGAATCGAGGCTTTCGGCTATAAACAGAGTAACCTTGTTGTCGATGGTGTTCTTTGAGCCGAAAGCGGCATTTATTGCGCTGATGCTATGGCCTTTAAGTAACTGAATCTTCTCGTGGCTCAATCTGATAGCCTGACCTTGGTTGGCGGTGTTGTTTGCCGAGAATGGAGTGGTACGGTCGCAATTTCCTGTAGTATAGCCAATTTCGGTTGCATTTGTATTAAATGTTAATGCAACTATGGCAGCAATAATAAGTAAAAACTTTTTCATCCTATATCTGTTTTGTTACGGGTTTTAACTTTTTTACACCGCAAAATTACGAATAATTAGGCTCTGACAAAATTTTTTGTATAAAAATCGTATATTTCGTTTGGTTTTTTAAAGTATATTAGTACATTTGCAACCGAATAGCTGCCTGAAATAATCAAAGTATATCGAATTCTATGCTTAATTCAATCATTTGTTAAGTGTATATGGTGTATTTCTGACATTTGTGTGGCTTTTTGTCAAGACAGCTGAAATTTTTCCTGTTGGTCTTGGAAACTCAGTTATGAACCAATACTTTTTTATTAATTAATAACTAAACGCAATGAAAAGACTGTTACGATTAACATTTATTGCCAGCCTCCTGGTTTTGCTTGGAGTGCCGGCAGTGTCGGCTCAGGACTATTCTGGTGCCCCGGGCCGAAAGTTGGTGTGTGACTACACGATTGGCGATGCCATGGGTGAGGCTACCAACATCACCAAACAAGTCAATTATTTCTACGGACAGGACAATCTTCCGCTTCGTGCTCAGGAAATGGGCAAGGGTACAACTTCGGTATATACCCTGTCGTATTATTTCTTGTACTCGGCTGCCGAGGAAGATGGCTTGAACGTGGTTTCATCCACAGCTAAGCAGTGGGGTAAGTACAACTATGGCGATTTCGGTTTTAAAGACATTACTACAAAAGATGAATCGAAAAGCTATAATGCCGAAGGCAAACTTGTAAAGCATGTTACTCCATCGTATACTTATCTCTATGACTACGATACAAACGGTGCTCTCGTCAAGGAAACATGGGAATATTCTAATGGCACAGTGTCAAAGTATATAAATTATACTAACGATGCCCAGGGCCGTCCGTTTATGGGCATTGAAACTGATAAGAATTCGGCCTTCAAGCAGAAATACCTTTATGAGTATAACGAGGACGGTACTGTTTCAGAGCTTCAGACTTGGAAACGCACTACTGCTACCGATGAATTGACCGAATACCTTTATACCGACGAGTTCTATACCTACACCGATGGTATGCTCACCGAAATCCTGAAGAAGCAGGGCTCAGCAACAACAGATCCGGTGGATAAAGGAAAGACTGTTTACTCGCTTTATGAAGGAAACGCTAATAAGATTAAAGTACAATCATATACTTGGTCGGTCTCTTCTGAAGCATGGGTTAGTTCATCGTCAACATGCCACGTTTACGAATATGCCGACTTCACCGAAACATCGGGCGCTGCTTACTATGTAAGCGACGTTGAGGCTGTATCGTCGTCGGATGTCAACGACGTTACCGTTACCTTTACTCCGCTTGCCGACACCTCGATGTCGTATGCCATTTTCCGCAGCGGTCATCTCGTTGGTTCGGTTTCTTATACTTCTGCTTACGATTCTTCGCTCGGCAAATGCAAATTTGTTGAAACAGGAGTGTCGCTCGGCGATTGGGAATACTTCGTGGTTCCATTCAAGGGTTCTTCGCTTGACGATGTAACAGAAAACAATCCTCACTATATTTCGAACATCGCACCGGTTAAGGTTCAGACTGATGTTCTCAAGGCTGTTCAGAACCTTACATGGACATATAAATACGACAGCTCTGCAGATGCATATCGTATTTATCTTAACTGGGATGCAAACCCCGATTTGGGCTCTTCGTTCATGAGTCACCAAGCTTACTTTGCAAAGGTTCTCACTAATGGCGCTGTAAGCAATGTTCTCCTGGGTGATACGTCCGATGCAACTGTTACTTCTATCGACTTCGACTATCAGAGTTCCTACGACCAGATGGATGTGTTCGTGGTTTCACACTTTACAGAAGGTACTGCTGTATCAGAACATATTATTATCAAGAAAACCGACCTCGGTGTGTCCGATGAGCCGCTGATGGTTTATGCCGTCATCCCATCGAGCACTTATGGCGCAAGCACTACTGAATTCAACCTTTACGACATCAAGCAGGGCATTACAACTTCGCTCACCAAGGGCACAACTTGGGAGAACGTGATTGGCAACCGTTGCGGTGCTTCGGTTGGCGACAAGTACTTTGCTTTCGTCGACACTGAAGATGCCGACAACGTATTTGCTTCGCTCAACTTCACCACCGGTGCTTCGTCGTTCACTTCTACTTCGGCTACTGCAAACTTGTGTAGCATGGCTTACGAGCCTGTATCGGAAGTGCTTTACGGTATCGAGCAGAATCTGAAGGACGATGACACATACGAAACAATTCTCTACTCGATTAATACAGAAAACGGCGAACTCACCGAAGTTAAGCGCTTCGACGGCAAGATGATTGCCATCGCTTCGAACGGCGGAGGCAGCCTCTATGCTGTAATCACCGTTGACAATTATCCAGTGCTCTACACCATCGATGCTTCGTTGAATATGTCAGTTCTTGTTGATATCGACAGCGATGATGTAACTACAGTTTCCAGCAATGCCAACAACAACATTATACCCGACCTGGCAAACCAGAAGGTTTACCTCACAGTAGGCAAGAATGTTTACTATTTCGACCTCAAGACCAAGCTGTTCTATACTGCAGGTGCCCTTAGCTCTATCATCAACGGCGCAACATTCACCAAGAGCTCGGCCGATGTTTCGTTCACTCCTGCCGAACCGGAACCTCCTGTTTCGACAATGATTTATGGTGTTAACCCATCAAGTACATATGGATGCAGCACCATTGAATTCGACATCACTGCTGTTAATACAACTGCAAAGACTACCGTAAACGTTCTCAACACTTGGGAAGACTACTCTGATATTTCTTGCGGTGCTTCGGTTGACAATGTTTACTATGCAGTTCTCGACGGCTCGTTCGTTGCCATTGACTTCACAAATAACGAAACCAAGCAAATAAGCTCAAGCATGAGCGAAACTGTCTGTGGTATGGCTTACGAACCTGTTTCGAAGGTTCTCTACGCTATCAGCAGCGTTCAGAACGACGACAAGTCGTACACTACAACTCTTTACACTGTAGAACCTACCTCGGGCGCACTCACAACTGTAACAACCTACCCAACCAAGCTCGTTGCTATCACAGCCGACGGCAATGGTGGCCTCTATGGTGTAAGCGCTATAGTTCCTACAGGAAAGTGGTGGCCGGTGCCTCAGTTGTGGGGTATCGATGCCGAGCATAATCTTGGCGAAACTCCTGTTGTTGCAAATGATGCTACAACAATCTCATCTGCTTTATGGAACAGCGTGGTATTCGATGCAGCTGCCAACAAGGCTTATCTCTTCGTAAGCTCAACAGCATACTGCTTCGATATCAATGCCGGCACATTTGCTTCGCTTGGCCAAATCAACAAGTCGATTTGTGGTGCCACTCTTACCAAGAGCTCTGCTCTACCTGGCGGAAGCGTAACTCCGGAACCGGAACCGGAACCAGAAGCAAAGATTCGAGTTCTTGCCAAGAAGACTTGGTACGGCGACGCAATGGGTACTGTATCTGCCGACCAGGATATGCGTGAAGAACTTTACTTCTATGGTTACGACGGCAAGCTCTCGCGCACTGTAAAGAACACTCGTGGATATACTGAAAGCGGTGCTCCTGCCGACTACACCCTCACTCACTACACCAAGGCTGTGAAGGACGAAAACGGTAACAAGGTTGCTGACGTTACTTATCAGTATGGCCTGTTCGACTATGGTGAGATGGGCTACAAGCAAACCGGCGAAAAGACTTATGAGTACAACGCCGAGAACCAGCTTATCAAGGACGTTGAAGGCAACACTACAAATGAATATGCCTACAATGAAGCCGGCCTGCTCGTTGAACATAAGATTACAAGCGCCAACTATGGCTTAATGCAGACTATCACCTACACTGCATTCAACGAAAACGGTGACCCAACCGCTTACACTTCTACCGGTCTTTGGAGCAACAACTACAACGGTGAAATCGTTTACGACGAAAACGGTAACAAGCTCTACGATGCTCACTACACCGGCGAAGACTTGGATAAGATGTACACTTCGCTCGAAGAATGGGAATACGACGAGGCAGGCAACCTCACTTGCGAAACTCGCTATTACTTCGACAGCGAAGGCAACCAGGTTCCTGAAATGCGCACCACTTACACTCCTGTCGATGGCAATCCTGACCGCGTGAAGGTGGTTGACGAGACCTACAACAACGGCAATTGGTATGGCCAGTCTGGCGCTGTAAGCATCTGGGAATATGCCGACTACACCGATATGCTCGAACCTGTACAGATGCAGGCAATGGCTGAATACGATTCGTTCACTCCCGGTAACGTAAACATCTCGTTCACTGTTCCGCAGTATGCATTGCTCATGCCATCAGCCCTGAAGATTTATCGCGATGGCCAGGTTGTTGCAGAAACTTCATTTGGTGAATGCCTTGCCGATGAGGTTGAACTCATCTGCTCGTTCACCGATACCGGCGTTAAAAACGGCGAACACGACTATTTCATCCTTCCATTGGTTGGTGTAGCCGACGAAATGAGCGACAACGTTGAATGGAGCAGCTACTATATCTGCGATCCTGTTTCGGTTACTGCTGAAGCTTATCTGCCTCCTGTTACCGACCTCTATCTTGCCGGTGCAAGCACTATCCAGACTGCAGGTGGCGACCAGCAAGTGGTTACTATCGGATGGACCAACCCATCTGACCGTCCTGAAGGATTCCGCAGCAACGACCTTCTCTTCGCCAACCATCAGGGTGCTGAATCATCGACCGAGGATGGCAATGCAACTTCTCTCGATGCCGAAGTGCTGCTCGACTTGGGTAACAACAATAGTGTAACTCTCTTCGTGCTCACTCGCTATGCACTTGGTAATGTTGCCAGTGAATCGATTACAGTAACTTATCAGAACTTTGTAACAGCTGGTGTTGGTGCTGTATCGACCGATGGCAATGGCTTCAGATTCGACAACAAGATTGCCTCTGTCGACGGTATTGCCGACTTCAAGGTGTTCAATGCTGCCGGTCAGCTCGTTGGCGCTGAGAACAATGTTAGCAGCATGAGCCTCGACGGCTTCAATGGTGGTGTTTACCTCATCGTTGTTGTCAAGGATGGTGCCATGAAAGCTTACAAGGTTGCCGTTAAGTAATTTGTGAACAGTAACTATGTTTCCTTCATTTAAGGAAATCACTTTATAGCGTGTTATTGCCTACAGCATTTGTGCAGTGGGCAATAACCGTTTTGATTAAAACCAATAAACTCAACAGACATAAACTAACAATGAAATCTAACAAAAACTTATTCTTGACGCTTATTGCAGCGATAATCTTTGCATTATCGCCTTTAAGCATGCTTGCCGGGGATAACATCATCCTGAAATCGCCCGAAGAATATCAGGTGATGAAAATATCTCCTAACGGTAAATGGGCATGTGGCGTGTATGTCGACTACGGCTATTCATGCTACGCTTTCCGTTGGAACCTCGAATCGGGTACTGTCGAATTGCTGAGCAACGGCGATGAGTCGGAGGCTTGGTGCGTTTCCGACGATGGTGTGGTATGTGGCACATATACCGACCGCACCTACAATGCCAATCATGCTGCCATC
>JBJEKE010000326.1:0-2019 GCA_051878475.1 Muribaculaceae bacterium
GCCGGGCTACTATGACACAGAATGGCATATGCTCGAGCTCCCCGAAGGCTCGGTTAGTGGTGGTTGTGCCTATGGCATCACACCCGATGGCCGTGGCATGACCGGTACCGTGTATGTTGGTAAAAACTACAACACCTACATCTGGACCGATGGCCAGATTTCGCGCGAACTCACTGTTGGCGGTATTGCCCAGTCATATGCAATCAGCCCTGATGGCCTTGGTGCCGGTGGCTGGATTGATACCTATAACCGCCAGGCTGCGTATTGGAAACCGGACGGAACAATCGTGTTCCCGACTGAAACCAAAGCTCCATGGTGTACTGTTCAAAAGTTCTCGCCCGACGGCAAGAAGATTCTTTTCTGGGGTGGATGGAACAACGAAACTGAGTCGGTTGCTCGTCTGCGTGCCCTCTACGACATCGAAACCGGCGAAGTGTCGGAAGTGCCGGTTATTACTCCTGAAGCAGACTTCGAACTGTTTGATATCAGCGGCAACTACACTCTCGTAGGTCATGAATCAAAACGTGGATATATCAATGTCAATGGTCAGGGCATGTATGTCGAAGACTATCTTACACAACTTGGCATCGATGTGTCCTCTCTCGGCATTTTGGTTCCAGAAGGCTCTGAAAACTATGCCATATTACGTGTTCCATGTATTTCGGCCGACGACAATGTGTTCGGTATCTTATATTACGACCAGGAAGGTGCTCAACGCTCAATGATTGTGAAGACAAATGTTGAAGCCGAGGGCCGCGCTCCTGCCGAATTGAAGGCATCGCAGCTTCGTGGCATCGCAGCCGCAAAATTGTCGTGGGTTCCTGCCATTGGTGCTTCCGGCATCACCGGCTACAATGTTTATCGTGACGGCGTTAAGGTTAACGATGCTCCGGTGTCAGCCACCGAATACTACGATTCGGCACTCGAATATGGCAACACATATTCTTATGCCGTTACTGCCCTCTATGCCTCGGGAGAAAGCCCAATGTCGAACACAGCTAAAGTGACCTTGGCTGCTCATGGCATTGAAGGCCCACAGGACTTGTATACGCGTCAGGTGGGATATAACGATGCTTTGATTCGCTGGCAGCATCCGGAGTCGAACCTCATCACCAAGAGGTACTTCGACTTGGCTAACAGCAACATCCGTGGCTTCGGTGTCTTGGTTGACGACATTACATTTGAGAATGCTATCCGCTTTGGTGCCGACGAGGTGAAAGCCTATGCCGGCTGCAAGGTAAAGAGCGTTCAGTTCTATCCAATGAGCGACCAGACCGGCTGGAAGGTTAACCTGTACACCTATGATGCCGACGGTGCTCTGCAGCAAATCTATACTCAGGACATCACTCAATCGCTTGAACTTGGCAAACTCAATACTGTGGTTCTCGATACGCCTCAAGATCTCCCCGATGGCGAACTTATCATTGCCATCCAAGTTACAGTTTCCTCTGCTTCGTCAAATGTAGTTGGTATGGACTATGGAACGGCAACCGAAGAGTATTCCGACCTGTTGCGTCAGATTTCAGAGGCCGACTTCTACTCTATTACCGAAAATTCGACCGCTTCGGGATACTTCTACCGCACCCAGTGGCTTATCAGTGCAATTCTGTCGCCAGAAGGCGCTTCTGAAGATGCCGACAACGTTGACCACTACAACGTATACATCGACGGTGCTACTGTTGCCAATACCCCTGACTATCAGATTGTCAAGGAAAGCATGGCCGACGGCAACTATACCGTAGGCGTTGAGGCTGTATATGCCGATGGCCGTGTCTCCGACCAGGCAACCAGTGCTCTTACAGTGAAGGCCGATGCCAAGTTGCTGCTCCCTGTTGATGTGGTCAACACTCAGATTACCGACGAAACCACTTTGCACGCTTCGTGGGATGCTCCAAAGTGCTTCGACAAGACTTACATCTCTTATGCCGGTGTAGTTGCGGCTAACAAGTCGGTTAAAGGTCCGGAAGAGAACAACTATGGCTTCATGGCTGGTGTGGTTTATCCGTCAGAGATGCTGCA
>JBJEKE010000327.1:0-2018 GCA_051878475.1 Muribaculaceae bacterium
TATGGTTGATGCAAATATAATGCATCGACGCGTAACTGCGTAACGAATAAGGGGAAAAAACGGGGGTGTTAGTATGCGCCGTCAATAATGTGACATAAATATTTTGAAATCACAGAAAAATGTGTTTCATTTGCATTTGACTATACTAACAACCGTAATTAACCGTAACGACCGACAACCAATAGCTTCTCCCCCCAGATTCCATTAACCGTTACCATTTATTTGGCTTGAGAAGTGCTGACCGAGGGCATTGATTATCATTGTAAATCAATACCTTCAGTTTATGAAACGAAAATTTTTGTTGACAGCGATTGCTGTCATGACTGCTATTCATTCTGTAGCAGCCACTACGTTTGTTATAGGAACCTATAACATACGTCTGCGTACCCTTTCCGACAAGACTGATGATCCCGCTACCGACAAGTATTGGGACAATCGTTGCGACAATGTGGCACAGACCATTCGCGACGGAGCTTTCGACATTCTCGCTATCAACGAGATGACCGACGATGCCAGCACAGATGGCCGCACTATGTTTGCCGACATGCAGGGCTATTTCCCGGCTCCCGAATATGCTTTCGTAACCCAGCCGGGTGCAAAGAACACATTGGCTGCCATCCTTTATCGCACGGAGTTGTTCGAGGTGCTCGAGAAGGGAAGTTTCTGGCTTGGCCCCGACCCGTATAATTATAGCACCGATGTGTGGGACCATGGCAATTTCGGACGTATGTCGCTGTGGGCCAAATTTAGAGTGAAGACCACCGGCGAGGTGTTTTTTGTGATGGTCACTCATCTGCATCATCAGGGCAATATATCGAAAAATGAGGGTTCGGCTCAAAATGTCGATGCTATGCGTGCCATTGCCGGTGGTTGTCCGGCATTTATCTGCGGCGACCACAATTCTACTGCCTCCCGCGAGCCGTTCTATAAGCTGTATGGGGCGTATTTCGACGACAGCTATGTTGTAGCAGCGCACACCGATGGCTCGGGAGGCACTTGCAACGTGTGGAACAGTACATCGCTGTCGCGTTTGGATTATGTGTGGGTGCGAGGAGCGGTGGTTAACGACTATTCAACCATCCAGAACAAATACGACAAGGATTTCTATCCTTCCGACCATTTTCCTGTGCGGGCCGAGGTGAGCCTGTGCCCTCCGGTGGAGGTGAGGGTGCGCTATGTAGATGCTTCAGCGGCAGATGGCGGCATCGGCTCTATTGATGCTCCATTCAAGTTGCTTCAGGATGCTATCGATGCTTCGGGTCGCGGCGACACCATATTGGTGGCCGAGGGCTCGTATTTCCCCACTTTTGTGCCTTCTACAACCAATGCCAAGGCTACTTTCAACATTGAACGTTCGCTAACCATCATAGGTGGCTACGACAGCGATTTTGCTTCGGTGTGTGGTCGCAGTGTGCTTTCGGGCGACCTTGACGGCAACGACATTGTGTCGGCCGACGATGCCACCAATGTTGTTACCATCGGCAGCAGTGCTTCGGTGGAGATGGCAAACATCGAGGTGTGCGGTGGTGTGGCTAAGGCGCAGAAAGGTGCCGGCATTCAGTGCAACGGTCCGCGTCTGGTGCTCGAGAATGTGTATGTGCATGACAATTCGAGCAACAATATGGGAGGCGGCGTGTATGCTTACGGGCAAATTAAGGCCCATGGCTGTGTGTTCGAGCGTAATGTAACCACAGCCAACGGTGGAGCAGTGTATGTCGACACCAACGGCTCATCGATGCCATGGAGCCACCGATTCGACGGATGTAGGTTCTCCGGCAACAAGGCTCTTGGCGGCGCTGCAATATGTGTGCAAAGCACCATGTGGCTCTCGGTTATCAACAACTGTTTCGACAGCAATGTAAGTACCGCCCGAGGGGCTCTCACTGTTACCGGCAATAAGACCTACTCAACAGTGAGCATCACCAACAATACCTTTGCCAACAATGTGCTGGCATCGGCCAATACCAGCGGTAACGCCTCGAAGGGCGGTGCTGCCATATATATGCAGAACCTGCTCG
>JBJEKE010000328.1:0-8191 GCA_051878475.1 Muribaculaceae bacterium
ATTAGTGTTTCGCATCCTTCAGATGCCACCGCCGACGCGAAGCGCCGTACGGCATTGACCAAGGCTGCCCCCAAAAAGGCAAAAACAGGGAGATGCGAATGCATCTCCCTGTTTTTTAAGCTAAAAAAGCCGAAGCGCCATCAGAAGGTGCTCTCATTGACGACGAACGAGCCGGAGGCGGCAGCATTCTCTATCAGCGTATTCATGCCGCTCAATCGGTCATTGTAGCAATTGATAAGGTTTTGAATCACGCTCGGATAGTCGGTCAGGTTCTCGTCGCCCGAGAAGTCGCTGAAGCCGCTCGGGTAGCCGGCATTCAGCGCCGAGGCGGTGCCTGGCCACATGGTGCTGTCGTACTGCCACGACAGGGCATTCTCATTGCCGAGGCGCTGTATCTCGCCCACTACGCCTTGCAATGCGGGATAAAGGAAAGTCCAACGTTCCTTGACGGCTGCCACAAACTCAGCGTCGTTCATCAGCAACGGATACCACAGGCAAGGCTGCTGGTCTTCCTTGTAGCCACCGTCGTTCTTAGATATCTTCGACGACGAGCTCAGGAACGCATCATACGATTTCACGCGGCTGCTGCCCATGTCGGAAGCGGCAGTAGGGTTCTGGAACGTGCCGCGGTCGAAGTCCCACACCGGACCGGCGCGCAGTTTGTCGCTGCCACCGTTCATATAGGCGTAAATCGAGCGTGGCTCGGTGTATTCGCGGTTCATTGCCAGTTCAAGTACTATCAATTCGTCGATAAACGACGGTATATCAATCAGTTGCGAGTAGCTGCTGTAGTCGTTGGTCTTGATGGCGTTCTCTATGGCGGTCATTTTGCTGCCAATCTGGGTAGCATAGTCGTCGGGGAGCACGTCGTCCTTCAGCTGCCATGTTATGCCGCGGCTTGTCACGCCTTTATAAGTCTCGTCCTGCATCACGTCGAACTCTATCAGGTAGCCGCAATCCTCGAAGTTGCTCGATTTGCCGTCGGCAAGCAGGTCTTCGTAGCAGTCGTTGATGTCGAGGCGTTTGCCGCCGATTTTTATCTGTTCGCACAGCAAGTAGTTGCCCACGTGGTGGCCGTTGAACACGAGTTCCACGCTCTTGCCGCTTGGATTCCAGGTGATGCCTTGGTCGGCGCCGGCCGATGTCCACGCCTGGGTGGTGGCTTTGGCGGCGGCAAAGCCGGTGAGATTGCGTATCATCGAGCGGTCGAGCCAGTTGGCGAGCAGGCACCAGCGTTTGTGGCTCGGCATGCCGAGTACTTTCTGTTTCGATGTCAGTTTGATGGCAAACGGCTTTTTCGGAAGTTTCTGGGTTGAGTTGCCGCGCATGCGCACGCCACAGGTCGTGGTTGCCATGTCCACGGTGCCGTCGGCGTTGTAAACGGTCATCTTGTCGTCTTCCACCCAGTCGGTGTCCTTGCAACGTACCAAGAAGTCGACAAACTGGTTAATCGTCACGCGATTAAAAATGCTGCCGGCATATTGCTTCGAGAAGTCGCCCGACGATGATTGCTCGATTACCACCACCGGCAATCCGGTGTTGGTGATGCTCACCTTGTAGGTGTTGGTCACGGCGCCGGCGCTAACTTCGAGTTCGCTGGTGTTCGCCCAGTCGACTTCGGTCTTGTCGCTCTCAACTACCACGCCGTTGGCTTTCACCACTGCTCCGTCGGCGGCAGTGAAGGTGGGCACGAGCTTATAGTCGAACAGATACGGTATCACGAGGCTAATGTTTGTGCCGTCGATGGTGGCTACCTCCTCGCTGACGCTCTGGAATTTCGGCGAGTAGCTGCTGCTCGATACAGTGGTTACGAGTTTGTTGTCGAGTATCTTGCCGGCATTGTTTTCCACCGTGAATTTCAGCGAGCTGATAGTTGGCAGTGCGGCTATCTCGGGCTCTTCGCCGTAGGCTTCTTTCATCTTTTCGGCAAGGAGCGTAAGGGTCATCGGCATATTGTAGATATAGCCGCTCTGGAAGTCAGCTTTGCTGGGCACACGATAGGTGGCCGAGTACTGGTCGGTAACAACCACTATCTGAATCTTGTCACCGGTCTTGATGTCGGGCATCAGTGTCAGATAGCCGGTGTAGGTGGTGGCGTTCAGCGTCGGTGTATCGCTCCAGGTCATCTTCACGGCGTTGCTGCCGTTGGCGGTCAGGCTGTAGCTGCCGTCGACGGCGCTGAAAGTGAAGTCGCCGCATATATTGCGTGTGGCGCCGTCGGCGTTGGTTACGCTCAGTTCAATATATTGCAGTTTCTGACCTTCGAGGGTGGTGCCGCTGGCATCAATCATCACCTTTACCATCGAGAAGAGGTGGGTCATCTTGAAGCGGTAGCCGTCGGCGCTGCTGCCGTTGGGCGTGCCGTATTTCCAATCATCGGTCAGGGCGCCGGTGCTCTGCGAGTAGGTCTGCTCGGCGTGAACAGTACCCACTAAGGCATCGGCTGAGCGCTCGGCATTGTCGGCGCTGTAGGGATAATAGGCATACTGCGGGACTTCGCCTGTGGCAAGGTCGCCGGCAAAGGTACCTTTCGAGGTGTTGCTGTTCGAGGTTAATGTGAACTTGGCGTTCTGCGTGCCGGCATCGCCATACACGCCGAGTTGGTCGCCGGGAGTCCACAGCAAGCCGGTTACGCCGCCGGAGTACGTCTTCGGGTCGATGCAGGTACGGGTAAGGGCGTCGCCATCGTCGATGGTGGCCTCTATGCGGGTGTTGCCGGTGGCGCTGTCGTCGTACAGCCGCTCGTCGCTACAACCGACAAGCACCGCTCCCGCCATAAGCGGGAACAGTGCTGCGACAATTCTATTTCTAATTTTCATGCTTTTTGTCTAAGGCTTAATTCGTTGTGGTTACGGTTTTGGTCCACTGGAAGGTGGTTACTACCGGGAAGTGGTCGGAATAACCAGTAATTTTTGTGTACGATACAGACTGGCCTGTGGTTACATTCCCCGATGCATCTTCAACTGCTACTCCCGAATAACTTGCGGTCGATTCCTTGGATTTGAAATTTTCCACGTCGTTCTGATGGGCGGTTGCTTTCAGCTGTACTTCAGAGCCGGGTACGTTGATATACCATATCTTGTCAACGACCTCGCCTCGCTGGTTATCGCTACAACAAATGTCAGATGAAGAACCTGCAAAGGCAAATCTATTCATAAGCGAGTTAGTTCTATAGGTCGGGTAACCACCTCTTACGAGTTCAGCCCATGGGTCGCTTACGGTGTAGCCGGCATTGTTGTCATACGAGGCTACATAGTCAAGAAGATTGGTCTTGATGTCGTGGCGGGTGTAGCGCATATTGGTGTCGCCCATTATGATGGCCGGGCGCTGATTGGCTTTCGCTTTTTCGAGAACATAGTCGCGAAGCTGACAGAGCTGACTTATCTGGGCTTTTACATAACTTGCCGAATCGGAATCGCTATAGGTATTCATGTGAGTGATATACACATCGATTACAATATCGTTGGTGGCATCTACTGTAACCTGATAATAACGGAAACCTTTCTTGATGCAGGTGTTGGCGCCATTATAAAGGTCACCTTTAGCATCGTTATATTGTATATATGTTTCGCCGGTTGCACTTGTGGTTAATGTGCGCCAGAAAAAGTTCAATCCGTCTGTATCGGCTACAGAGCCAAATGCTTGACCAATGCCAACTGAACCTCTGTAAGTGCCGTATGAATAGTTACTCAGCCCTGCAACAAGCTGACTGTTATATTCGAAGTCTTCGCTTGCTGCGATAATGTCCCAACCAAGTCCGTTGGCAATATTTGCCATGGTTGTAGTACCACTTGAACCAGGACCACCGCTATTAACAATCGAAGGCAAGCCATCCACATTGAAGGCGCAGGCGGTGAAAGTGCCGGTGGTTACTGTCGGCTCCGTCGGGTCGGGGTCCGGCTCTGGGTCGGTGCTGCCGCCCACTTCATCGTATGTCGGCTCACCATAGCCTGCGGCTGCCATCTTTTCAGCGAGGCTGGTGAGGGTCATCGGCATGCTGTAGATGTAGCCGCTCTGGAAGTCTGTCAGGCAGGGCACCTTGAAGGTGGCTCGATGCTGGGTGGTGAGCACTTCGATGATTATCGGGTCGTCCTGCTTAACGCCGTCGGGTATCAGGGTCAGGTAGCCGGTGTAACTCTTGCCGCTCTCGAGGGCGGGCTGGTCGCTCCACGCCATTTTCACGCTGTTGGTGCAGGTGCCGAGGGTGTAGGTGCCGTCGACGGCGCTGAAAGTGAAGTCGCCGCACAGCTGGCGTCCTTCGGGAAGGGTTATGGTGATGCTATCGAGCGTTTCGCCCTCCACGGGGCTGCCGGTAGCGTCGATGGTTACCTTTACCATCGAGAACAAGTGCTGCATCTTGAAGCGGTAGCCGTCGCTTACGGTCGAGCTAAGCGAGCCGTACTTCCAGTCGTCGGTCAAAGTGCCTTCGCTCAGCGAGTAGGTCTGCTCGGCGTGCACGGTGCCGCTCAAGGCGGTTACATCTTTGCCGTTGTTTGCCTCGGAGTAAGGATAGTAGGCATATTGCGGGGCTTCGCCGTCGGCGAGGGTGCCGCTGAAGGTGCCTTTCGAGGTGTTCACGGTCTGCGTGAGGGTGAATGCAGCGTTCTTGGTGCCGGCGGTGCCATACACGCCGAGCCGGTCGCCGGGAGTCCATAGCAATCCGGTTACACCGTTGCTGTACTGTTTCGTGTCGATGCAAGTACGGCTCTCCACACCTTCGCCGGCATCTATAGTGGCCTCAATGGTGGTGTTGCCCCCCATCGGTGTGCGGCCAAAGTCGTCGTTACAGCCACAGAAAGCTGTCATCAGTGCGATGGCAGCTGTTGCTATGGCGGTTTGTTTGCGAATTTTCATTATCATCAGGAAGTGTTTTGGTTAATTGCTCGTTTTGGTTTGTTTCGGCTTCCGCCGAGCGCTGCTTGGTATCGTGGCCCTGTGGCTCTGCCGCCGCCCTGTTGCCGCCGGGCGCCGCGTTATTGGTTGTTTGGGTACACTATTTTAGAGGAGAAGGGAAGCTGCCGCGCCTTTGCGACTGCTCCCCCTCTATTTCAGTTCGTTAGATGGCATCGCCACCGCTCTGCACAGTGCCATCGTTCTGGGCAGTGTTGTCTACGGTGCCGCCGGTGCTGCCACCCGCGGTGCCGGCATGCTTCAAGTAGAACTTGCTGTTCATCTCGATAATTGCCTTGATGATGGCAGGGCCATTATATGTATCGCTCGTACACTGGTTGAACATCACTATGCCCAGCGGCGATGCATCGGTCTTACCTGCTATAGCAGTATTTAACAGCCAGTCATTCATTGTAGTGGCAAAGCTGGTAGGAGATGGCTCACTGCTCGTTGAGGAGGTTGCCTGGGTGCCACCGCAATTGAAGTAGAACCAAACATTATGCGTCGATGCATCGTAAATCTGCTTGGAATACTTCATCATAGCACCCAAAGCAGACTGTCTCTGGGCATAGGTCGGAATGGTAGTATTTGTACCCGTATCGGCCTGAGTACGGTTGGCAGAACTGAACACCCAGACGAATTTGTCCTCATTCCCACTTGCAGCCTGGAGATTAGAAACCAAATCATATGATTTATAGTTGTCTGCCCAACTGCTCCAATACAAATTAGAGTAATACGGTTTCGAATAGTCTGCATCGGTCATCTGCGAAAGGAATGGGTTGTATGATATCAACGCATTCATGCCGGTGTAATTACCTATCGGAATCAGATTGTCGACATTGACTTTTATTATCAGTTTGCCCAACACATCATTTACCGTGGTATTCGCAGTAATTTCTGACTCATAAATAATATCACTATAGACTGATATAGCATCTGCAATACCTTGCAGGAAGTATGCGTGGTCTTCATCACGATGGCCACCGCTACCTCCGTCGGCATAACTCAGTACAAGGACAGCATATTCATTTGGATGAGCCTCCAAAGCAGTTTTAATTGAACCAATTACTGTAGTTATGTTGGTTCCGCTTGTATATGCGTCACCTAAGGTTGTATTTCTACCAGAACCGGATATACAAACATAATTAGGTGTCCAATGCCATGAATTATTTGTAGAATTTGTTCGGCATTCTACAGCGAATGCGCGGACACCGGCATTCCACAAGGTTGCGATATCAGATGTTGCCTGATAGCTCTCAGAGGAACCGGCATACCATGCACCAGGGAGTGAAATCTCGGAAAGATAGATGTTGCGGTAGTCGGGCAGTGATGGAATCCAGTTTGCCAGTTCGTATTTCCACTCTTCAGAAGCGTAGTTAAGCTGCGGCAGCTTCACCTTGTGCACTTGACCTGCGGCAAGTGCAGTGTTCTTTGTCGAACCATCCTCGTTAGCAAAATCACTTTCTTTTAAAGTTTTAGAGAAAGTGCCTGCACTTGTGGCAACTTCCACTTTCCAGTCATTGAGATTGTCAACGCCGCTGATAGGCATCACACACATCTTAGCTTTGAGAGTCTGCTTGGTAGTCGACAGCACAGTGGTGTACTTGTTGTTGTCGAGGAAGTGGATTGTGATGGCATTGCTGCCGCCGGTAGTAGCTGCTTCAACTGATGGAGCATCGGAATCAGACGCAGGGAAATTGAAAGTGAAATCGCCGGCAATGGTGGTGCCGGTAGGCGCAGTGAGTGTGAGCGCCTGGATGGTGATTTCAGATTTCTGACTGCCGGTGTAAGTATCAGGAGCGGTGATTTCGAACTCGATGACCGTAGAGAACGGAGTATAGTGGAGTTCCACCGCTTCGTCGGTTTTGCTGGCAGTAGTCTTGGCATACATCACCACATTGCCCATATCGGCGGGCTGAGCGTAAATTGAAGTGCCATTGTCGGTGATGCTTGCAAACTGCGAAGCAGCCACGGTGAGGGCGGCGGTAACAGTAGTGCCATTGATATTCAGTGCAGTGCCCGAGGTTGACGGATAAATCGAATAGAAGTCGGCTGTCTCGGCATCGCCCCACTGTACTCCGGCGTCGCCGGTCTTGGTCATCGATGTGGCGTAGTTCTGAGTTTCCGAGTCTACGCTGATAGAGTATTCGGCATTGTTGCGGCCGGACATACATTGCGGAGAAGCCACCTTAACGAGGTCGCCATCCACCCAATAGATAGGGAAACTATTTGTTTCTGTATTCTCTTCGCCGTAGACGGTACGGGTATCGGCACCGGGGAGCGACAAGCTGAAGCGCACTTCGTCGCCCTTCTCAGCCTTGTTGGCGGGACCGTCGGGATTAAGGTCGTCGCTACAAGCAGAAGCCATGCCGGCCACTGCCACTGAAAGTAATATGTATCGTAAAGTTTTCATATTTCCTGTTTCTTTCATTCGTTCGTTAATTACTTCATTGTTTTTCCTAATTACCAATTTTATTCATCAGCGATTGTTAATTGCCGGAAGGATTTGTTGGGTCAGTGTCCCAGCCGCTCGAGAAATCGCCACTGAAGTCAGTGTTAGTCTTGTGCTCTTCAATTTTCCCCGCGTCTGTGTTCGGGTTTTGAATGTTAGAAGAAGCAGCGCAAATGCCATCTTCCACCTCGACAAGCGACAGCGCAGTCAGAGGCGACTCATACTTTTTTCTTTTGATTTCGTTCATCGTTAACCAAAATTTGTTATGTTACTTTCAATTTATAATCACAATATATATATAATGATGCCCACCCCAAGCCGCCCATGCATCGGTGCCACCGCCCATGCATCTGAAGGATGCGAAACATCAACCAACGGTTGATGTAAATAGCCATGGATGAAATCCATGGTTAACGGCACACCCCCGGCAATGCATCTGAAGGATGCGAAGCGGTCCGCCAAAGCGGACTGCACTACCCATGGATGAAATCCATGCGGCGCAGCCAGCCGCGAAAGCGGCGTTTTGCCATCAACCGCAGGGCGCAGCCAGCCCGAATGGGCTTTTGCGTAGGCCGACGCCATCCCAATAGCCGCGCCCCGCCAAAAAGGCGGCAGCGGTGGCATCTGAAGGATGCGAAACATCAACCAACGGTTGATGTAAATAGCCATGGATGAAATCCATGGTTAACGGCACACACCCGGCAATGCATCTGAAGGATGCGAAGCGGTCCGCAAAGCGGACTGCACTACCCATGGATGAAATCCATGCGGCACAGCCAGCCGCGAAAGCGGCGTTTTGCGTAGGCCGACGCCATCACGACAGCCGCGCCCCGCCAAAAAGGCGGCAGC
>JBJEKE010000329.1:0-8190 GCA_051878475.1 Muribaculaceae bacterium
ATACTCGTTTTTGGCATAAGCCATTACAAACGTATTCAAGCTACAAGTCATGGGTTTTAATGTGCTGTCGGTTTGTCTTCGCATTATCACACCATCTTTCAAACAAATTCGTCCGTCTTCAATTTCTGTCCAGATCTTCAGTATTGAGGTTTGAAAGATTTCATTTTTTCGGTCTAAATCGAAAAACACTTCTCTGAAATGCTCATTGAAATAACGCTTTGCCGATTTATAGAACCACTCCTCCACTCTGCTGTTGCGTGCCGAAAGTCCTTCCACGACCTCAACATCGCTGTAAGTCTTCCGTTTAATCGGTATAAACTCCACTATACTTGCCATTGCTCTTTGCTCATTAAAACCATTATTAACTATAACTCCTCTATTCTTGCAGCGGATTCACGCGAATCATCAGTGTTTCCACCTGCATCAATTCATCAAAACTTTGTTTGTTGCCAAGCCAATCGCGGAATCGCTTGCACGACATCCTGCGCACCAAATCGCCATCGATGAATTTGTTTGGCGAAAACACCACATGAACATAGTTAATTTCCGGTTCTTCGCCGCAAGTAATGTGGTAGGTATTGTTGGCAATGTCGAACAACACTGTTCGTCGGTCTTTTGCCACAGTAAATGGAGAATTGTCATCGTCGATATATGGCAGCATGCACGACACCCCATCCTTGTCCTCAAAGAATATTGCAAGATATCCGGCTTTTGGCGAATAGAACGACATATAGAACTTATCGTCGCTTGTGAAAGTACTACTTTCAAATCGGTCATCCTTGCCGTTGCGCAATGCCTTCGCTACAAACTGGGTGGGTGCATAGTTTATCGGAAGAGCATTGAAATCTACTGTTACATTTACCGAGAATTGATTGTCGGAATATTTTGGCGTAGATATTTGCGGCTCACGGTTATGCTTCACCAACTTTCCTTTGACTTGCAGCCTCGACATCTGTGAAAACTTGTCGCCGCTGTTGGTGAGTTCGAGCATCGATTGCGAGGTGATGGTGGTGCCGAAATTGTCGGCAAGAGCCATTATTATGGCATTTTCAACAGCTTTGGCTTTTGCCTCGGCATGCGACAGATGCTCAGAGTAGACATACAAATACGTTCCTCTGCACCGCACTTCCTTGCTCTTGCAATATGCGAGCATGCAGAAGAACGTAAACATTATGAGAAATATCTTCCTCATCTTTATCTCCGTTAGAACTTATATCCAAAAGTCAGGAAAGCACCGAAACCGCTACATTGAGCTAAGCTGCAATAGGTATTGACTGCAAGTACAAAGTGACGGGTTTCGTATGCAAATTCGCACGACGGACCAAATATTAAATCCACTGAACCCGCATCATGTATTACTGCTCCTGCCATTAGTCCGAATTTCGGTATAAACAACCCGTTGTTACCAGCTAAAGCTTTATATCCAAAATGCAATAAGCATGGAATGTTAAACTCTTCGAAATCCGTTAGAAATGTTGGTTGTATAGATGGTGAGAACACCCACTTGCTTGCACTTGTGCCAATACTTCCAAGTGGCACATTCATTTCAAAAACAACAGACGGAGCAAAGCAAACACCAGTATCATAATAGTCATGTTTATTTTGTGCCACTCCAACACCTGCTCGAATATTAAATGTTGTTTGTGCACTTGCACCGATTGCCGCTAAGGCAATTACCAATAATAATACTAACTTTTTCATAAAACAAATGTATTTAAGTGATTAGAATTTAATGTTTTTCCAGTTATTTGCTAATGCATTTTTATTTCTTTTAGAACTTATATCCGAAAGATATAGAAGCTCCGATTCCATCAGCTTCTCCTACACTATAATAGGCATTAGCCGCACAAACAAAATGTCGTGTTTCGTATGCAAATTCACATGACGGACCATACATTCCCGCTTCACCTCCAAGGCAATATCCTGTCATAAATCCCAATTTAGGCATAAACAATCCCGAATTACCGGCATATATTTTATAACCGAAATGCAATAAACTGTAAATATTGGCAGAATTATCTGAAGTATATGCCCCAACTATAGATGGAGAGAACACCCACCTATTCGCACTTGTGCCAATTCTGCCCAATGGAACATTCAACTCAAATGCGACGATTGGTGCAAAACCAGATTCATAATAATAACCATCATAATACCATTCATCTGCATATGGTTCAACTCCCACACCGGCACGAATATTAAATGTTGTTTGAGCGCTTGCGCTGATTGCCGCCAAGGCAACTACCAATAAAAAAATTAACTTTTTCATAATTCTAATGTATTTACGTAATTAAAATTTAATGTTTTTCCAATTGTTAGCTAATGCATTTGAGAATGTAACCGACGGGGTCTGCTTTTTACCCTTTGCAACAATCGATTTTCGCATTACTTCTTTTTTCACGTAATCATACAGTTCTCCGTAACTTACATCGCCTTTGGTATCCTGCAGTTTCTTCATCACATAGTAGGAGAATAAGCCATGAGCCTTTTCATCGTAGCACAGTGCTGTTTCAGTGCCGGATGCAGCTGTCAATACCACCACATTTCCTGTTGCTGTTTCGCTTTTGACCTCACGCACTATTCCCTTGTGCAAATCATCAACAGCCGCCACATCTTCGCGGTCGTTACCACTGAAGCATGCATCGATTAGAAGCAGTACCGAGTTCGAAGACACTTCACCTAACGATGCATACAGGTCTTTCAGACTAAAACCGTTGTTTACATCGTTAATGCTCACGTCAGACGGTATGAGTTTACAATTGCCTTTTTCGTCAGGTACACCATGACCGGTGTAATAAACTATGAAATTCGCATCCTTGCCGTACACGCTACCTATTTGCTGTATCCACTCAATGGTGGTTTTCATTTGTATATACGAAGCATTGGAAACATATCTAACATTTTCTGACGGCATTCCGAGAGTGCGAAGACAATAGTTATGGAATGTCTTACCATCCTGCGCTGCATATTTCACGTTTGGAGTGTCTTTTTGGCGATAATTCTCATTGGCAATGATTATGCAGAATGAGTTTTCACGGCTGTGGTTGCTTGTAGGTATGTTAAAGTCAA
This sequence comes from Muribaculaceae bacterium, assembly GCA_051878475.1. Taxonomy (GTDB): domain Bacteria; phylum Bacteroidota; class Bacteroidia; order Bacteroidales; family Muribaculaceae; genus SFRY01. Next base: position 3,070 of record JBJEKE010000329.1, read on the forward strand.
TGTCCGACGTGCCGGGAGTAATTCCTTGCTTTTTGGGTTGCTCTACAATGACTTCAGCGTCAGAAGATTGTTCTGAATTATTGTTGCCATAATTGGAAAGATCGATATGCGCAAACGGATCGTCATTTTGGCGCCCAGCCGTCTGCGGGAAAACAGCATTTCCTGCAATTAAATCCGATTCTTTAATGGTTGGCGGCATATTGAAAGTAATTGAGCACTTTTTATTGAATGCTCTTTGACCAATCCGTGCAATAGTATTGGGGATATATACCAAATTCAGTTTGGTAAAATTAATGAAGCACCAATCATTGATTTCACTAATGCCCTGCTCTATAACAATTGAATTTGTTGAATAATGACCTAATTCTTTATACAGGTCAACTACCGTAACATTGTGCTTAACTCCTCTTTTGTCGGATACCTCAGCCGGGATAACCACTTTGGCTGCATCTCTGTTAAATCCGGTAATGATTACTTTGCCTTCGTCGGTTTTACACTCGAACTCAACACCCAGATAGGTGTACTTGAACTTCTCTGCTTGAATTTGTGCACAGCACAAAATCGTCATTGCCAAAATGAAAATATACTTCTTCATATTTATTTGATTTTTGTTGTTTTCTGACTATTAAAGCGGTTCTCAATAATTTGTAACCCTTAGCCTGGAATTATTTTTTGCCACTTACCATAGGGTCTTGATTGATTCGACTTTTATATTTACTTATTTCTCTTGTTAATGCCATTTCTAATTGTTTATTATTCAGTTTTTTACATTTATCGCCAAGAGTATAGAGTGCAAAAGTGAGTTTGCCCACCTGAATATCTTTGATTTCAGAACTTAACTGATAAGGCCGGCAGGCGCTGATTGTGAGCCATCGCTCGTCAACTGATGACGGCACATAAACCTTATTTGACGAACGCGGTATGCAGAACTTTACGTCAACACCGCGCACACACTCGCCGTCGTTGCCACACGTAGCATCACCGCTATGGCAAGCATCGACCACCACGGTTAAGTGTCCTTTATTTCCGATTTTCTTTCGTATTGCCTGAAGCAGGATAGATATTTCGTCGTCACATAAGTGTTTTTCACCCCGGTCATCATTGCAATATGTCATATATGCATCATATGGAATCCACGATTCATCCCAATCGGCATGCCTGGCGTTCCATTTTAAGGCTTCGTCACCATCGAGGTCGGTCATCAACTGGCCATGACCGGAGTAATGTATATACACGTCATCGCCTTTTACACATCTGCTCGCCAAATCGACGAAAGCCTTAACCATAGCAGATTTTGTTGCCTGTTCGTTTTTCAATGTCTTTATATCGGTATACCCCATCTCCTGAAGCATATTCACCACATAATGAATATCATTGTCGCCATGAATCCTACCCCATCGCTCATCCTTTTGCGCACCAAGGCCAAAAACCAATGCACGATGAATAGCATAGACATCAACGACACTTATAATGCTTAAGAACAATACTACAATCAGAATCTTTTTCATTTTCAATGACACAAGAATATGGTGACAGCAACAAATGTTACCGCCACAATTCGTAAACACTATGACAATGCCGAGGTTTAGAAATTAAGGTAATTGCCTCAAATTGTGTCGTTAATGAGAGGTTTGTAATGCCAAACCGGACTATTATCATAACAATATCATAAAGCCTATAGGCACCTCAAAGTCGGCTAATAGAAGTAATAACAACAGTACATAAAAAAAAAGCGTAGGTACCTGTTTCTGCCCATCCCGGGAACACAGGCCTTCGCTTTGCCTAACCACACAGGACAGGCAACGCAGTTAGCCTACGCCAATACGTATATACAAATCCATGAAATCTATGAGATGCAGCATATACACTGCAACATTCAACAGATAATTTCATGATAGCAATAAACGTATCACGTAGACATTCTCGTTGCCTATTTGTCTGCTGCGGTAAAGAATTTGCGAAGTTCGTGTTCCACAAAGACAAACGCTCGAAAACGTCTTTTAATATGTATAACCGCCCGCCACGCCCACAAAGGCTAACGTGCGCTATTGCAAAGTTAACTATATTTAAATTATTTGCAATTTTATTTTAGAAAAAGTTTGACTTTCACCTTACTGACAATAAAAGAGGAGGAAGAGATGGCAAAAAATCGGTCAACAAGCATTATCTTTGTGACGCATATTTGTCGGGCTCCATTAGTCCCGACATTTTATTGATATTCTTGATGAACAACAGAATTTTATTTCAATTATTTGTTTCATTCCTTAAAATAGGCGCATTCACCTTTGGTGGCGGATGGGCTATGATTTCGGTCATCGAGCGCGAGATTGTCGACGACAAGAAGTGGATTGGCAAAACTGATTTTCTCGACCTTTTGGCTCTTGCCCAATCTATACCGGGTATTCTAGCAGTGAATATTGCAGCCGCTGTTGGCGATAAGATTGCCGGAAAGCACGGAGCGGTTGTAGCAGCTCTTGGATCGATATTACCATCATTTATAATTATTCTGCTCATTGCCATGTTTTTAACACCGGATACAATAAAGGGCAATGACACCCTTCGACGAATCTTCATGGGCATTCGTCCGGCTGTGGTGGCATTGATAGTGTCGCCGGTGCTTAACGCCGCCCGAAATGCAAGAATCAACGCCAAGACGGTGGCCATTCCAATAGCAGTTGCGCTATTGATTTATTCCGGTATCCCTTATATCTCGAATCCAATATTATATATAATAATAGGAGCTGCAGTTGGTATATTCTTGTATCATCGCCGGCTAACAGGAAAAGCATAAAATAAGATGGAAATATATATAAAACTAATCATAGCATATCTTAAAATCGGCTTGTTCGGTTTTGGCGGTGGCTACGCAATGCTTTCGCTAATACAGAAGGAAATAGTAGGCAACGGCTGGATAACAAACCAAACATTCACCGACATTGTTGCCATATCGCAAATGACCCCCGGGCCTATCGGAATAAACAGTGCCACCTATATTGGCTATGTTGCCACAGGTGGAACGGTATTGGGTTCTTTGATTGTAACTTTTACCGTGGTTCTCCCCTCATTTCTGCTCGTTATTTATGCAAGCCATTTCATACAAAAACATAAAGATAGCCCTTATGTGAAGGGGCTGTTTATGGGATTGCGCCCGGTTGTTGTAGGACTTATTGCATCGGCTGCATTATTGCTTATAAACAAAGAAAACTTCACTGATTTCACCTGGAGCATAGCCATCGCAGCAGTGTCGTTCTGTTTCGTGCATTTCACAAAGCTCCATCCTATATATGTGGTAGTGATGGCCGGCATTGCCGGATATATAATTTATTGATTATGGACAATTACAACGAAACTTTATCATTTCTATATAACCAGGTGCCGATGTTTCAGCGTGTAGGTGCCGAGGCTTATAAGCCCGGTCTTGACAACAGTATAAAACTTGCAGCAGCATTTGGGAACCCGCAGAATTCGTTCCGGACTATCCACGTAGCGGGCACCAACGGGAAAGGCTCAGTATCGCATCTCATTGCTGCAACATTGATGGAAAGCGGCTACCGAGTTGGCCTGTATACATCGCCGCACCTTATAGATTTCAGAGAAAGAATAAAAGTCGACGGCCAGATGATCCCCGAGACAGAGGTAATGGATTACGTTGACAAATTCAAGTCGATGGACATCGGAATCAGCCCATCGTTTTTTGAGCTCACAATGGTAATGGCGTTCGATTATTTCAGGAAAATGAATGTTGATGTTGCCGTGATTGAGGTTGGTCTTGGAGGACGACTCGACAGCACAAACATAATCAGCCCTGATTTATCAATAATCACGAACATCTCGTTCGACCACACCCAATTTCTTGGCAACACACTTGCCGCTATTGCCTCGGAAAAAGCCGGAATCATCAAATCAGGCATCCCATGCGTCGTTGGCGAATATGTTGCTGAAACAAAGCCTGTTTTCCAGTCTCGCGCAGATGAAGTGGATGCTTCAATAGTGTTTGCTGAAGATGCGCCGGAAGTGGTTGCACACAATTATGTCGATGGGATGCTGTGCGTTGAATCGAAAACATACGGACACATTCCATGCACTCTTTCAGGACTTTGCCAAGTGAAGAATGCCAACACTGTACTTACTGCATCAAATATCTTGATGAAACTTGGCTATAATATCACAAAAGCCAATGTTGCTGAAGCATTCCGCAATGTGTGCCAAACAACCGGTTTGATGGGACGGTGGATGCAAATAGGAACGTCGCCTAAACAAATATGCGACACCGGTCACAATGAAGGAGGTATCTCTCAGATTGTGGAGCAATTGAGCTGTATGGATTACAACGTTCTTAGAATAGTAATCGGATTTGTAAGCGATAAGGATATAACGCACATACTCGATCTATTGCCCCGCTCAGCAACATACTATTTCACCAATGCAAGTGTAAAGCGCGCTATTCCGGCACCTGAGTTGCAGAAAATTGCCGCAGAAAAAGGATTGAACGGAAAATGTTATGTCAGCGTGACCGATGCATACTATCAAGCATTGGCCGAAGCCGGCACCGACGACTTGATTTTCATTGGCGGCAGCACATTTATTGTTGCTGATTTGTTGACGGAATTGAATCGGCAATAAAGTCGTCGACACTCACTTTCGACATTCTGTCATAGATTTCATCATTCAGCCTATCGATGTTATTGAGCGTTGATAACTGGCTTTCATCGAAGTCGGAAAGGAATGAACTGTCGCCCCTATTGGCGACATGCTTGAAATAGTAATCTACTGTGAGAAGATGTACATCAACTGCCGGCAAATAACGGGTATCGTCGGAAACTGCGCCATCTATAGCACATATCAATCCTGAATCCGACAAATCAGCAAGGATTTTACCCACCAGACGAATCGGCAAGTTGTATTCATTAGCCATGTCCTGAGCCGACATCGATTTTGTTCCTTCCTTGAATCTACGAATGATTCCGCCGAGGAGTACAAGTGAGATCTTGGTGTAATAAGAGACTGATATGTTCTCAATCCGGTATCTGAAATTGAAGCGGAACGCATTTTGAGCAGAATATGTAATGCCTACCCCCACAAGCGTTATTATCCAAATCAATTGAATCCAGATAAGCAACA
>JBJEKE010000330.1:0-8178 GCA_051878475.1 Muribaculaceae bacterium
ATGTCAAATGTCGTGCCGTTAGAGGTATGCCTGTTTAAACCATATTTAGTTGGTTTCCGTATCCGTTCGGTTGATTTCTCGGTGCGAAGAGCCCAGGTAGTTATCTTTCGTCCGGGATGGTTTCGATCATCGTTCTGCTTTTCGTCAACTTTTACAGCCAAAATTGTCGGGAACGAACTGTAGATGAATTCATCGGCTTTGACAGAATATTCGGTGTAGATTGCATTGTTATCGGCAGCAGCCTCAACCGATGTCAGTTGATTATAGAGTTTTCGGAATTCTTCCTTGAGGTTCCACCCATTGTTTTGGTAGGTCTGCCGATACTTTTCAATCTCATATTTGGCATTCGAGGGCATACCTGCCTGTATCAACAGCTTTGCAAGTGTCAACCGTACGTTTACAATAAAGTTGTCATCAACACCGCAAGTCAAGGCTTTGCATAGCAAGCCTATTTTGGTGTCGATATCTTGAACAAGGCATGAAGCCTGTTCCCACAGAAAAAATTTCGAGGGCGATTGGAGAATCATATCTTTGTAATATGACAAAGCCTCATCTGTTTTTCCTCGAGATATGAGAACTCCGGCTTTATAAAGAGGCAAGTATTGATTGCCGGGAAATGTCTCAATAGCCTTATCAACCAGTTGGCAGAAATCATCGGGAGCCTCAACGTGATCGATTCTTATTTCTTTTGCATATACGCTTATGAGTTTTTCTACCAATGACGACATAGTGTTGCCTTCGTCGGTTGTGAATTGTTTCCAATCCTCACTCCTGAGGTTTTCAAGCCCCCACAAGCTTACAAAGTTTCGGATGCGGAATTGAAGCGGAGTGTTTTTCTCAACCTTTACCGCTTCGCTCAAAATCAGCGAATGCAGTATGGATGGCTTAGGCAAGTTGAGCTGAAGGTATAGGTTGAACAGGATTTTCCTATTTTGTACATCATTTAGATTTGTCTGTTTAAGAGCATAATATGTTAGCCATCCATAGTCTTCGTAAAGCTGTTCGTCAAGTTCGCCGTTGTTATATATAATAGAAATTTGCTTATGTGACGATATGGCATCACCTCCTTCTTTAGCATCTCCCACAGCAGTCTTAAGCTCATCATAGTGCGGAATAATGCGCTTCCCGACATAAATCATAGATCTATGCATATAATCATCGTCGCTACCGAACTCGTTGTAAATAGCCTTCATGCGCTCAATGGTGGCAATGGCATCTTTGCCGCTCTGTTGTCTCTGCAGGTCATTAAGACACCAGAACAATGCTCCGGCAGTATATTTATTTGCTGTATTGGCAAATTCGGTTTCAGCCGCAGCCATTGCTTCGGCAAGATGCCCCGACTTTCGCAGAGCTGTTATTTCTTGAATAGTCATAATTATTAGATAAATCGGTTACGGAAATTTTGTAGCTTTTGGTCTTGTATCCCAAGTGAGCTTAACAATTGCATATATGTATAGTTTCCCTTGGCGGTATACGAGAATCTCACCTGTGCTATTCCATCTGTCTTTAGGTGGAACACATCTTGATAGTTTTCCCGAGTAATGTCGAGAAGCTGAATGCCACATTCTTCAAGCTGGCTGCGGACAAATGTTACAAGTTCCTCTGCAAAAGGTCGGTCAGGAGCAGAAAATGGGACATTGCCCGGTGCATAAGATGCTTCGATCAACGAGCAACACAGCGATGACAGTTCTTCGGATGTCGATGACAAGAGAATATCTTTCGCACTATACCCTTTTGCATTATACCATAATTGAAATGACGCTGTATTTGATTTGTAGTCAGTGAATGTGATGATGTGTTGATATGCTTTTGATCGATCTTCCTCTACAAACAGTCCCAACTCTTGTGCTCGATTCTTAATTCGCTTAAATCGTGCTTCGCAGAAATCGGAGTCGTCGGCATAGCAGCTCACCTTGATGTTTGATGAAGGAATTATTTCTTTAACTACAAGATTGCTGATGTAATTGAAATCTGGGCTGCGGAAATGCCAAATCTTTTTGCTCGCACGGGTTAATGCCGTGTATGCCCAGCGGAAGTAATCCTCGTTGGCAGTACCTCCGTATCGACACATATCCACAAACACATTGTCCCACTCGCCGCCTTGCGCTTTGTGGCAGGTCATAGCATATCCGTATTTACATATCACTGCATTATAATAAGGGTCTTTTGATAGTAGATTGACATAACTATCATAAAGTTCTTGCTGCTCAGTCGACAGCCGTTCTTTTGACCTCAATAATCTACGTATTACAGTAAGGTTATCACTTATCTCTTGTGGAAGCCTGTTGTTGAAATCTACAATCAAAGCACGTGCTAATAATCCTCCGACCGAACCGGATCGATCCTCAAGAAAATTATTCAACAACATGACATTGAGCAACACTGGTTTGTCGTTTCTCACAAACTTTATTGTTGCTTCGCGGAACGAGAGTGTTACTGATTCAATCCTGTCCTTGCCCAATTTAACGCGCACATTGCGACTCTCAACCTCATTGTCAGGTTGACAAGCCTCAACCTGGACAATATTGCCATTGAACAGCTCATACTCGTACGAATAGTTGTTTCGACATATCATCAACAAATCATCGTTCCTAAGTTGTGGAGCATTCTCACCATAATAATGTCGACGAATGGCAAGATTATAATCCAATGCTTGTTTGTTGCTATAGGCAATAACCGCCGACCTTGCCTCTGGCTTTTCCGGCGACAAGTCAAAATAATGTCTTAGTAAATCAATGTTTTCGGCTACAGTATCAACACCACTTTCAAGATTAAACTCAACGAAAGATTTATTCTCTATGCAATTGCGTATTTTAGTTGCGTTCGACAGCATAACGCTACCATCCGACTGGCGCATCACTTCGCGGAGTATAATCTCTCTGACAGTGCAATCGAACTTATTTTCGACATATTCTTTGTCAAGAGCCGGTGAGAAATTCATTCCGATTGGTGGCAACTGGGCATAATCGCCGACAAATACAATTTTTCGTCCACGTATGTATTCAAACAGATCCGTCAACAGGCAGCCTGACCCAAATGAGAAAGCCTCATTTTCAGACTTCGAATCCGATACCATTGAAGATTCATCAACGATGTATACGGCATTAAGCGAATCCTCATTTGCCCTTAGTTCAAACCGCATATGAAGGCCTCCATCATCTTCATCCTCCTTATTTTGGCTAGTCGATTTCAACTTCGAAAGACCATAAATCCCCTTGTGGATGGTACTCGCCTTACGTCCAACCTTCCTACCAAGAATATAAGCGGCACGTCCGGTAGGAGCCATCAGAAATCCCTCTTGCTTTTTTTGATCCAGCACACGCATGAATTCAGCCACAAGTGTCGTTTTACCCGTGCCGGCAGCACCCTTGAGCAGAAACACCTGCTCATCGCCCGCAAGAAACGACTTGAATGCTTTTATCGCATCTACCTGAGATTGAGTAAGTTTCATATATTATTCAAACAAATAGCGTTTTATGAATTCCAAAATAAAATCAGCTAGGCTTAATATGGCAGAAGACAAGGTTTTCCGTTATATTTTCTTTTCCAATAATCTTATCTTCGTGTGCTAGACAATTGCGTATTTCACAAAAATCATACCAAAATATGAAATATTCAGAAGGTAAGCCAATTCTTGTGGCCTCAGAATTAATAAAATGGAGCCGACATTCTATATTTATTGTCTGTTATAGATTCTAAAACAGAAAAAATAAAGGGAAACCAATTTAAGGATGGCTCCACGTTGACACGGTTACCGGGTCTTTGCCCAACTGCTCTGCGAGCGATTTGCCTGTGTGCCCGGTTTCTGTCAGCACGGCCTTTATCCTATTGTTTTTTTTCCGTCCATACGTTGCTTTCATAACCAATTTATTAATCCCTATTACAAATTTACTAATTGTATGAGTACCATTGGATGCTAAAAGATATGTTATTTAGCACAAAGTCGCTCAGGGCGGCACCCAAAAGACGAAAACCATATCATAGACCATAGACATTTGCTCAGGTTGTCAGTCGGCAACTGCGCCCCTTGTGGGCTTTCATCATGGACTTGCGGTATACCAGAAAGGGCGCCCCGGTGTGGGAGCGCCCTTTGTGCTGTTATTGAGTTGTGTGGCTTTTACTTGACGTAAACTTTCACAACCTTGGCACCTACTTTGACGATGTAGAAGCCTGGGTTGAGGCTCAGGGCAGAAGAACCGGCTGCAATGGCCTTGTCAACTACCACCTGACCTGCTACGTTAACCACCAGTGCACGTGCAGCAGCTGGTGTGCTGATGTTGATTGTGCCGTATTCGGCTACCACTGTTGTAGCAGCTGCATTTACTGCATCAACGCCAGTAGCACCGGCTTCGGTGTACGAGATGAGCAGAATCTGCTTGTTGCCATTGTATGCCGAGGCAATACCTACCACGTCGTATGTCTTCGATGCATCGGGTTCTACGAGGTTAACCTTGTTGGTACTGTCGTAGTTGATGTAGTACTGGTCGTAGCCTGCACATGAGCCGGAGGCGTCGCTGATGGTGTAGTTACGAGCAGAAGCCGAAGTGATGTTCACATTCTTCAGGGTTACGTAGTGGAAAGGATAAGGAACGAGAGTCTCGAGATCGCCTGCCTCGATGAGAGTAGGAGTAACTGTCTGGGTTTCGGTGGCGTCGGCAAACGAGTCTACATCGGGAGTGAGCTGCATGTTGCCGCTAAATGTGGCAACTGTACCCTTAACGCCGGCCGGGATAATGTCGCCCTGGTTGTATGTCTTGCCGAGGCTACCATACACGAGCATATAGCCTGTGGCATCCATTGTGATGAGGTTCTTGCCGTTCTGATAAACAACGGTCATCGGCGATTTGAAGCTGGTGGCAGCGCCGGTTTCGAGTTCATAGAATGCAGCGATGTTGTCGATGCCTGGGAGATCTTCGATAACGAACTCGGCTGTGGTCATGGTGCTGGTTTTGTCGCCAAGAGTAGCAACGGCATATACAGTGCAGCTTTTCGAGATGTCGAAGCCACCTTCGGGATATGCGAGAGCATCGCCACCATCCTCGAGGGTATAGGATATCGAAGCACCTTCAGTAGCACACGAGATGGTTACGTGAACCGGTGCGTCGAGGCCACGATAGAATGTACCGCCGTTAGGGGTGATAACCGGAGCGGCTACGGTGCCGGCTGGTACGTTTTCGGTGAACGAGAAGAACTGGAACTGCAGATTACTATTGTATGAACCGGTAACACCTATGAGGTCATACTTCTTCGAAGCGTCAGGAGTGATAACAACAGCGCTGCTGGCGTCGAGGTTAGCCTTGAACTGGTCGTAAACGGCAAATGTGGCTTCGCCGTCGGTAAGAGTGTAGTTCTTGGTCTTGCCTTCGTCGAGAGTGAAGCCTACGTTGGTAAGTTTCACGAAGTGGTAAGGATAAGGAGTTACATTGGCAAGGCCGGCTACGGTAACCTCGTCAGGAACGAGGGCTGTGCCTGCTTCTGATTCGGTAAACGAAGCGCTTGTGAGCTGGGCAACACCGCCGTAGGCGCCGGCTGTACCCTTGAGGCCCTTGAGCACTGTGCCGTTGGTCAGTTCAGATGCTGTAAGCGAACTGTAAATCAGCAAATAGCCTGTGCCATCGGCCACGAGCACGTTGCTGCCGTTGGCATAATATACGGTAACAGGGTTGGCAAATTCAACTTCGTCGCCCTGAGCTTTTTCGTAGAAAGCTGCAATGTTGGCAACGGTTTTGCTTACGAAAGCAAACGAAGCCGAGGCTACGTCGCTAACCAATTCACCCTTGGCGGCCTTGGCATATACGGTGCAGTCCTCAGAAACGTCGAAACCGCCTTCAGGATATGCTGTGAATTCGCCGTCAGCAGCAAATGCATAGCTGATGGCAGCGCCTTCAGTGTCGCAAGCGATGGTTACGTGAACCGGAGCTTCCGAAACGTCGAACTTGCCGCCGTTAGGAGTGATTACCGGCTTGGCTACGGTCTCCACACTGTTGTCAACGGTTACGATAGCCGTTAAAAAACGGTATTGGACTGAAGTTCCATCAGCAGTGCTATAAGAACCAATAGTAACCTCAGATACTGGGTCAGAACCGGCTTCCCAGGTTGCTGTATGGTCATCGGCCAAGGAAACAGTTCCTGCGTCACTCTTGAGTAAACCCCATACTTTAACAGAAGTAGTAGATGGAGTAAGCACAATCTTGGTGATGGCACCTACTGTAGAGGTGAATGTGATGTAGTTACCGGCAGTTTCTGCATTTGCTGCATACATACGAATGTCGCCATATGGGTTGTAAGCAACACCATTAGCGTTGTCACCGGCAGTGGCAGTGAATGTAACACCGTCAACGGTTTTGGCAAAATCAGCACCATTAATCTTGGTGTTAGTGGTAATGTCCGAATACAACGTTTTGAAGTCGAAAGTCACCTCAGCGGCGAGCGCACTGGCGCAAGCTGCGATGACGAGCATCAACGAAAGTAAAATTTTCTTCATAATAAACACGAATTTATAAATTAGTTAGTAATTAGTATGTGTCAGTTTCTGTTGGCGGCATCCTTCACCAGATAAATGATGGTGGGGAAGTGGTCGCTGTAGCCATTGAGAAACACTCCGCCCGAATAGGTGCGCAGCGGATAGCCCTGGCGGTCGCCCTCCTTGGTCTTGAGGAACTCGCGGTTAAGCACCTCGCACTTGAAGTAGCTCAGATGCGAGCGGTCCTTGCCCAGGAAATAGTCGGAGATGATAATCTGGTCGAAAAGATTCCATTGGCCCTTGTAGGCAAGCGTTCCGATGCCTTTGTCGAGCATCTCCCACCACGGATTGAAGAATCCGGGCGCCTTCACCTCGCTCTGCTTGCGCTTTGCCCCGAGCGTCTTGGCCACACTGCGGTCCATAGGGTCGTCGTTAAGGTCGCCCATTATAATTATGCCCTGGTTAGGGTCGTCGGCGAGGAGCGAATCGGCAATATGCTTGTTAAGGGCAGCTGCAGCCTCGCGCAGATAGCTCGACTGCTCCTGTCCGCCCAGACGCGACGGCCAGTGGTTAACAATCACACTCACCTTCTCGCCGGCAAGCAGGCCGGTGACGCACATCTGGTCGCGGGTGAGGAATGTGGGGTTATCTTCGATGGTCAGCCTATGATTCGTCACGTTGAGCACCCGGAAGAAGCGGGGATTGTAGAGCAAGCCCACATCCACGCCACGGCGGTCGGGCGAATCGTGGTGCACAATCTGCAGACGGCTGTCCTTCAGAGCCGGGTCGGCCACAAGGTCGTCGAGCACCGTACGATTCTCGATTTCCGACACACCGATTATTGCCGGGCCCTTCGGAGCCAGGTTGCCTCGCATCTGGCTGATGGCATACGCCATATTGTGGATTTTCTTCCAATATTTGTCGCCATCCCACTTGCGAGCGCCGTTAGGACTGAATTCGAGGTCGTATTTACCATTGTTGTTGATGGTATCAAACAGATTCTCCAGGTTATAGAATGCAACTCCGAAAGCTTGATACTGTTTCTCTTGGGCAAGAGTGGCAAGCACCGTCAGAGCAACAAACGACATTATTACAAGTGACCTTTTCATGACAGGTTGCGAAAAAACGATTTGGAATCAAAGATATACATAATAATCCGTTTCAACTGCAAAATTAACCAATTTTATTATAGCAAGTTATAACAAAAAAGTAAAAAGCCGCCACAGCCAATGTGATTGCCATCACAGAAGTGTAGCCGCCAGCAGGCGCAGCCAACCCGCACGGGCTGTTTGCCTCGTCGAGGCAACCGCTTAGCTGACCCCATACTAGCGTCAGTCAGTGTGGGGCCGACAGTGCGAAGCACGCATGCAGCCCGATAGGTTGCTCTAAACATCATCTACGGCGCATTAATTCTATAAGCCACGCCACCAATTGACAGGGAGTCTGTCCCTTTGGTCGCGTAACTATCTGAAAATAATTAAGGGGCTGAGCCGTAAACCCCATTACGACGCAGCCCCCTCCTGACACTCTATCTGTTGACTTGTTAGTTGGAGGTGAGAATTACTTTCTTCACGGCTCTACCTATGCTGACCAGATAAACTCCTGCAGGAAGCGCAATGCTGAGCTTTTGTCCTTGAGCCTCGTGGATGTATCGGCCGGAGAGGTTGAGCACACGGGCAGTGCAGGCGCCTGTCCACGATGCACTGATTATGCCA
>JBJEKE010000331.1:0-8164 GCA_051878475.1 Muribaculaceae bacterium
TTTATCATTACTCTTGCAACCCGTCGTGATGCCGTCGATGCCATCAACCAGCAGTGTCTCGATGCTCTTCTGACCGAAGAACATAACTATTTGGGTAGCATTGATGGCGATTTCCCTGAGCAGTCGCTCCCAACTTCGCTCCAGCTTACGCTGAAAGAGGGTGCCCAAGTGATTTTTATCCGTAACGACAAGGAGCAGCGATGGGTTAACGGCACAATTGGCATTGTGAAGAAGCTCGATGACGATTCAATATTGGTGGAACTGGAGGACGGCAATTCATACACTGTTGAACGCGAACAGTGGGAGAATATCCGTTACACCTATAACGACAAGAAAAAAGTGATTGAAGAGCAGATGCTGGGTGTGTTCCAGCAATATCCGCTGAAGCCGGCGTGGGCATTGACTGTCCATAAAAGCCAGGGTTTGACTTTCAACAAGGTGGTAATAGATTTCTCTAACGGCGCATTTGCCGGTGGACAGACCTATGTGGCTTTATCGCGCTGCACCTCGCTTGAAGGTATCACCCTTACGCATCCAATCTCGCATCGCGATATAATAGTGAATCCCGAAATCGTCAAGTTCAGCAATTCGTTCAATAATACGGCCATTATCAACGATGCATTGCTTCGGGCCAAGGCTAATGCCTTGTATCAGCAGGCTTCAGAAGCATTCGACAAAATGGATTTCGCACAGGCCGTCAATTTATTTGCCGACGCTTCAAAACTATGCAGCGTGGCCGACAACGTTGCTGTGCGCCGCTTGATTAGCCGGAAACTGAACCGTTTCAATGCCCTGAACGATACTATCTCGGAGCTAAAGGAAACAATTTATAAGCAGAACTGCCGTTTTCGCGACCTTGCCAATGAATATGCCCAGCTCGGGCGTGAGTCGTTGGCCATGAGTGGCAGCTTGGTCGAGGATTCTACGGTGGCATACGGCCCTGCGCGCCACGATTCGGTGGCCATTAAAGCCTCTATTGCCAACTATAACAAGGCTCTGTCGCTTTATCCCGAATGCACCGCTGCTCTTAACGGTAAAGCCGAGGTGATGATGATGCTCGGCGATGACGACGAGGCGATGAACCTCCTGGAGCAGTCGCTCACTATCGAACCGTTCAATCCAACAACCCTCGCTATTGTTGCTCGCCACCTCGTCGCTGCCGAACAATATGTCGAGGCTATAAAGGTGTTGAAGAAAATGGTCAAGTCAGATTCCTTAAATCCGTGGCCGCTCGAACAACTGGCCGATTGCTACGATGCCATCGATATGGACGATTTTGCCGACAAGTTCCGTGCAAAGGCACAGCGCTTGCGTAGAAAGAAGGGCTGATATATATTAATGACGATGGCAGCATTCGCCATCGCGGTTCTTGCTGCCATCTCGTTATTGAAGATAGTGTTGTTAACGTGTAATTAATGTTCAATTTTTATTCGTTCGCCTTTCCTGACTCGTATTTTCAAGGTCGATAATGAATTGCTGGGATTCCAGATTACCTCGCCTATGTTTTTGGTATCTAAGTCTGAGAAATTGTCCCAAGTTGAAAGGTAAAGGCTTTCGATGTATGAATTGTCGTCAATATCGATGTCTTTTAACTCTTTGGAATCAATGCTCGTCAAGACTCCGATGTTGCTGTTCTTGACTATAATGTTTTTGGTGACAGCATTGATTGAATCGAACTGGCAATTCTCAATGATTATACTCTCGATGTCGCTGTTCACATGCATCATTGGCATTTCCATGTCCATGAGTTTAATGTCCATTAGCATGTTGTTGCTCACTGATTGCACCTGTTCTGTTAAGTTGATTCTGATAGGTCGCTCTGATTTAATACAGCGGTACATGATTCCTATATTGTCATAATTGAAGTCGTTCTCGATCTTGATGTGAATTATAAGAGTGTCGTTTTTTACCTCTGGAGTTAGATATTTAAACCAGTCGGCGCAGCATTCAATTGTCGGCTCCGGTAAAACGGTCGGAATAATTTCGATAGTATCATTCGACCAAAAGTAGAAAACACTGTCTGCTTCTATTTTTATGTGGTGGAATGGCTTGTCGATGATTTTGCTCGTTGGTTCGCCTTTTATAGTGAATATCCGCTCGTTGGGCGATAAGGCGTGGGCCTTGATGAATAAGATGAATGCAAATATAGCGGCAAAGCTTACGCCGATAAGTGCCAATATTATATATGATGTACGTTTCATTTTTGTTTCTCTTTATAGTGGTTATACATTTGGGCGAGTTCCTCGGCCGATATGTTCAGCGATACCAGCTGCTTGAAGAAATAGTCGATTTCATTGGCCATGAACGACTCTCTGCGCTCGCTTA
This sequence comes from Muribaculaceae bacterium, assembly GCA_051878475.1. Taxonomy (GTDB): domain Bacteria; phylum Bacteroidota; class Bacteroidia; order Bacteroidales; family Muribaculaceae; genus SFRY01. The sequence goes on from JBJEKE010000331.1 coordinate 2,326, forward strand.
GGATTATCGACTTTGCTTCGTCGCTTACAAAGAATCCGATGCCTCGGCGGTTGAAAATTATCTCATGGTTTTGCAGATATTCGTATGAGCGCATCACCGTGTTGGCGTTAACCTCTACTTCGGCTGCATATTCGCGCACCGATGGTATCCGGCTCCCCTCCGGGTGACTTCCGTTGAGGATGCTGTCGCAAATGCGGTCAACTATCTGCAGATATATTGCCTTGTTGTCCTTGAATTGCATGGCTGTCAGTTATTTAAAGTACGCGTTGAATAATTTCCTGCTCCTTGAATCGGTAGTAGGCTATCACATAATTTGTAAGGATACCGGCTGCTATTGTGGCAAATCCCAGATTTACACTCTGTTCGAGTGTCAGGATATTCGGATAATAAGAGCCATCGCTTAGGAATAGTTCCGACAAGCCGTATCCAAACATCGCATAGGCAAACACGAGAATGGCCACTGCTGCTATCGTCTTGATGCCTGAAACCTTGGGCCAGATGGCACTGCCGAGCACGAAAAGCGATTGTGCGAGTATGCCCATTGCCATTACCGTCGGAACTGGTTTGGAGTAGGGTGGATTATCTCCAAGAATTATGTTGGTTCCGATAGGGTGGATTATTTTGTTGGGGTCGTCATATATTGCGCTCATAACTCCGCAACGTATTAATTCCGAGCATACACATATAACCACAGCCATTATTATGGGAATAAACACATACAGAATCCAGCGTGTCATATATTTTTCGAGCGTTGAGGCTGGGGATGTGAGTGTGGCAATGCGCTTGGTCTTGTCGTTAAGGTTCGAAAACATGTTTGTGGCAAACAATGCTATTGTGCCGATAAAAAACATAATGTAGAAATTTAGAAATTCAGTGCCTTGGTAGTAATAGGCAATGTATTCGTTGTAGTGCTGATAGCGTTCAGATTCGGTAAATGCTATGAACAGTGTCACGAAAATGCAGCCTGCAGCTACGGCCGCCATCTGCAGGAGGTATTTGCGGCGGTCTTCTGTAAATGTCTTCTTGAAATACAGTGCAAACCGGTTCCATGAAAATATGTCGTTGGTGTTCATTGTCATGCGTTTTTGTGGTTAAACAATTGGGTTATTACCTCGGGCTTTTCGATGGCGAGGTTAAACAGCGTTTCGAGGTTGACCTCTGAATCGTCATCGTTGTCGTTGGGCAGTACCAGCGATTTTCCGGTAACCGACGATTGGCAGTAAAGGGCTTTTTCGACCAATTCAGCGTCGTTGCTTTCAACGAATACCAGACGGCGCGATATTTCGCTGATGGGTTCGTTGAGCAATAACTTGTGATTGAACATTACGATGATGTGGTCGAGCAGTTTGTCGATGTCGCGCACCTGATGAGTGGATATAATGATGGTGCGGCTGTCGGATGCTGCCATCGAAATCACCTTTCTGAATGTGCTCTTGCCTGGAATATCGAGGCCATTGGTGGGCTCGTCCATTAGCATAACGGGAGTATTGGCTGCCAGGGCAAAGCTGATGAACACCTTTTTCTTCTGTCCCATCGAAAGCCCTTTCAGATTGATGTCGGAGTTTAGCCCGAATTCCTTCATGTAGCGCTCCATGTCGTCGCGGCTGAAGCTTGGGTAGAGTGGGGCGTTGATTCGTACATAATTCTCGAGGCTTATCTCGGGGAGCGAGAACTCTTCCGGAACAATGAAGAGCTTGTTCAGGGTGCTTGGACGGCGGAGCCTTACGTCAGTTTCTTCGATGGTTACATTTCCGGCTTTTGGAGTAAGCAGTCCGGCCATCAGATGAAGCAGGGTGCTTTTCCCTTCGCCGTTGAGCCCGAGAAGTCCGTAAATAGCTCCAGGTTCAATGGTCAGGTTGAAATTCTTCAGCACATTGTCGGCCTTGCGGTGATAGCTGAATGTGATGTTGTTGATTCGTATCATAATAGTGTATTAGTATATTAGTACACCGCAAAGGTAGAGCGGCATTTCCAATTATCCAAATATTTTTGCAATTTTTTTCGGAAAAATTTTATTGTAATTCATAACTATCATATTTATAGTTTATTACATAATAAAAAGAGACTGCCTCATATGAAATGAAGCAGCCTCGATTATAACTAAGTCAAATAATTGAATTATTTGTTCACCTGGAACTTGTTCCAGCCGGTTGTGAGGTTGTCGATAACCTGATGTGCGGCAGCAATGCCGGCATTAATGTTGGCCTCAGCTGTTTGTGCCCCCATTTTCTTTGGAGTGGCAAAGTATCGGCCTTCATATTTCTTGAAATCCTCGTCGGCGTCGGGCTTGATGTCGGTGACGTATTTTAGGTCATTGCGCTCGGCCATAAGCTTTAGCAGTTCAGGCTCGTTAATCACTTCCTTGCGGGCTGTGTTGACAAGGATGCCGCCTTTCTTCATCTTTCCAACAAGCGCGTAGTTGATGCTCTGTTTTGTTTCGGCTGTGGCCGGGATGTGGAGCGATACCACGTCGCAAGTCTCAAACAGGGCTTCCTGATTGTCGACGGCATGCACGCCAGCGGCTTCGATGGCTTCTTTAGGGCAGAATGCATCGTAGGCATACACATCCATGTCGAATCCTTTTGCTATGCGGGCCACGTTGCGCCCTACATTGCCGAAAGCGAGGATGCCAAGTTTCTTTCCTTTGAGTTCCGACCCCGACTTGCCATTGTAGAAATTGCGGACAGCAAACACCAGCAATCCGAACACCAGCTCAGCAACGGCATTTGAGTTCTGTCCAGGAGTGTTCATCACGCACACACCTTTTTCGGTTGCAGCGGCAAGGTCGATGTTGTCGTAACCGGCGCCTGCACGTACCACTACCTTAAGTTGCCTGGCAGCCTCGAGCACTTCGCGGTCCACGATGTCGCTTCGTACTATCAGCCCGTTCACATCGGCTACCTTGGCAATAAGGTCGGCCTTGGTGCCTTTTTCAAGGAGGATGAGTTCGTTACCCGATTTGGCAACCACTTCCTTAATACCGTCGATTGCAGCAGCTGCAAACGGCTTTTCTGTTGCTACAAGTATTTTCATTGTGAATTGCTCTTAAATCTTGTTTTCGTATTCTTTCATTGCAGCGATGAGCACGTCGACGCTTTCCATTGGAAGTGCGTTGTAGAGCGATGCACGGAAACCGCCCACGCTGCGGTGTCCCTTGATGCCCATAATGCCCTTGGTGGTGGCAAAGTCAACGAATCCCTTTTCGAGTTCGGCATATTCAGGTTTCATTACGAAGCATACGTTCATAATAGAGCGGTCCTCGGCCTTTACTGTGCCTGTGAATATTTTGCTGCTGTCGATGGCGTCGTACAGCTTGGTAGCCTTAGCCTTGTCGAGCTGTTCAAGTTTTTCAACGCCGCCGAGTTCCTTATACCAGCGCAGTGTCTGCAGGGCTGAGAATATCGGGAGCACTGGAGGTGTGTTGAACATTGAGCCTTTGCTGATGTGGGTACGATAGTCGAGCATAGTGGGAATGGTACGTTCCACTTTGCCGAGAACATCTTCCTTTACGATTACGAATGTCACACCGGCAGGTGCCAGGTTCTTCTGTGCACCACCATATATAAGGTCGTATTTCGATACATCAACCGGGCGAGAGAAGATGTCGCTCGACATATCGGCAACCAGACGCACATTCACATCGGGGTCTTTGCGGATTTCGGTTCCGTAGATGGTGTTGTTGGTAGTGATATGGAAATAGTCGACATCTGCAGGAACTGTGTAGTCCTTAGGAATGTAAGTGTAATTGGCTTCCTTTGAAGAAGCTACCACATCTACTTCGCCAAAGAGCTTAGCTTCCTTAATGGCTTTGCTCGACCATGTGCCGGTGTCGAGATATGCGGCTTTGGTTTTGAGCAAGTTGAAGGGGACCATGCAGAATTGCATACTTGCACCACCACCGAGAAACAGCACCTCATAGCCGGCAGGCACGTCGAGCAGCTCCTTGAACAGTTGGGCTGCTTCCTCTATTACGGCAGTGAACTCTTTGCTGCGGTGAGAAATCTCGAGAATGGATAATCCCGTGCCGGCAAAGTCTTTTATGGCTGCGGCTGTGTTGTTAAGCGTGTATTCGCTTAAAATCGATGGACCAGCATAAAAATTGTGCTTCTTCATTTCGTTATGTTTTAAATGATTGATATTTGATTGTTATCTATACGCAAATGTAATGAATTAATTCTGTAATTATGTAATTTTTTCCGTAAAATCGGTGTGGTTTGATTATTATATGATTAATGGGTAGACGATATAATTGAACAGCCGGCCACGTGGATGAGGCCGGCTGTGTGGAAATATGTTTTATTTGGGTATGGCGATAAGTGTTACAGCAACACTTTCACGGTTTTATTTCCAATCACTACAATGTAGATGCCATGGTCCAATGCCACAGTGGCATCATTGCCGCTGTACATTTTCATACCGGAAATGTTGTATACATCAATCGGCGAGTTGCCGTTGTTGACGATTGTTCCGTTTTCAACAGAAATACTGCTTTCGGCGATGCTTATTTCATCTAATCCGGCAATAATATTAAGGAAATCTTTCCATTGGTCGGTGGCCTTATAGGCTTCAATAGAGGCTTCTGGGACAACCAAACTGCAAGTTTGGGTATTCACGTCTGTAAATACAGAGTTGCCCAACAAAGGTGGTTCGACTGCATCGCATTTGATTGATTCCAGATTGTTGCATCCCAGAAATGCCTCTTCAGCAATTGAATTTACTTTGGAGCCCATAGTCACCGATTTTAATCCGGTACAGTTATAAGAAATAGAAATAGAAATAGAAATAGATATTGTGGTTAGGCATGAAAAAAATATGGCTGCAAGTGTTACAATTTCTGATTAGTTTATTAAATTTGTGCCACTAAAACTAATATATATTATGCTTAACAAGAAAGTTGAAGATGCATTGAATGCACAGATTAATGCCGAGATGTGGTCGGCATATTTATACCTGTCGATGGCAGCTCATATGCACGATGCCGGTCAGTCGGGTATGGCAAAATGGTTTGAGGTTCAGTTTAAGGAAGAGCAGGACCATGCTATGATTTTCTTTAATTATGTGATTTCGCGTGGTGGAAAGGTTGAGCTCAAGGCTATCGATGAAGTTCCAACAAAGTGGGATTCGGCTTTGGCTGTGTTTGAAAACACTTTGGAGCACGAGCGTAAGGTGACAAGTTTAATCAACAACCTCTATGCTGTGGCTACTGCTGAATGCGACTTCGCTACTCAGAGCATGCTCAAGTGGTTTATCGACGAGCAGGTTGAAGAAGAAGAGAATGCACGCACCATTATCGACAACCTCAAGATGATTAAGGACAATGGCTATGGCCTGTATATGCTTGACAAGGAGTTGGGTGCTCGTGTTTACACTCAGGCATCTCCTCTTGCCGGCAAATAATCAATTCCTCTTTTTTAATCAATTGCGGCGGATCTCGTTCTGAGACCCGCCGCAATTGATTATCTGAGATTCGGACTATTAAATGCCGAATTCTTTCTTTATTTCAGCAAGCTTGGCAACTGCCTGGGCATTAACTGCGTCGAAGTCGTCGATACTGTTCATCTTACCCTTTACTTCGATATAGAACTTAATCTTAGGCTCTGTACCTGAAGGACGGACTGATACCTTTGTGCCGTCGGCTGAGAAGAACTGGAGCACGTTGCTTGTTGTTGGCATATCGAGGGTCGATTTGGTTCCTGTGGTGCAGTCGGTGCATTCAAGCGATGCATAGTCCTTTACTGTGACAACCGGAGAGCCGGCAATTGACTTCGGAGGATTGTTGCGGAGTTCCTTCATGATGGCCACAATCTCTTCGGCGCCGCTTTTGCCTTTGCGAACGAGT
>JBJEKE010000332.1:0-1978 GCA_051878475.1 Muribaculaceae bacterium
TCGGCTTTCAGCAGGTTGTCGGTAATTGAGTTGTCAATCAGCCACAGGGCGTTGTTGTGGAACAGTGCTTTATCGGTCTCTTCGATAGGCTTCGGGTTGCCGCAGCGGTGATAATGGTCGTTGAATGCGTGGTGGAGCATCATGCGCACTGATTGCTCTTCGTACCGGTCGTGGAAGCCCTCAGCCGACAGTTGTGCGAAGGCCTCTTTCATTTCTGCGAATGTGAGTGTGCCGGTGTCACGCGAGTGGCCGGAATCGGCAAATCTGGTGGCTTGGCGGTTAAGGATAAAGTATTTCCCGCAGTGTGGGCATCTCTGTACGTAGGAAATTTCGGGCAGCATTGGTGCAATCTGCTTGTTGTCCGACCACAGCATTGAGCCGCATGTGTTGCCCGACATCAGCGACATTATTTCTTTTTCTTTGCTGCAATATGGGCAAGTCAGGATTTGAGGAGGTCCGGGTAACATAGTACTATTGGCTTTATGGTGAATATTCTTTATTTGTGATTTCCACAAATATAGCACATTTCCACGAAAATGTCAATTGTCCTTGCTAAAATGGAAATGGCAACGGGAGGGAGCACATAAAAAGCCCTCCCGCAGCCATTGCATTAATCGATTATCATTTCAGGGATATAGAGAATGGTATAGCCTTTCTTTGTCCACTCGTCTTTGTTCGTTAGGTCAAATTCAGGCCATGTATTGGCATCCGATTTTGTATAGTCCAGTTCTTGCTTGTCGAGAATAATTTCCTGCTCTTCGTTGTCGATTTTCTTTTTGTAGAAGAGCGTTACTCTCACTTTTGTTATATCCTGCATAGGGCTGTGCTTGCACAGGCATATGCCATTAGTTGTGGCAGTAAAGTCTTTTACGAGGGTAACGGAGTATAGGTAGTCGTTCTTTGGATACGACAGCAATGTTTCGCCACTGAAGAATTCCACTCTCACATATCCCTTTGTCACTCCGGAGCGGCGTAGCGAAACAGTGGTATCGAATGCAATGCCGTCGTATTCGCTTGTGCCATATGGATCTTCGTATTCTGTGACAAAAAGTGGCTGTATTTTGTTTACTTCGCCGAAGTCGTAGTTCATTTGGAATCGGTTCTTGTCCGGTTTTACGAAATAAGAATTCTTGCCGTCGGGCGAATCAAAAACCACTACATATCTGAAATATTGCTTATAACCCTGGGTCAGCTTGTCGGGGTCGACCGTTACATTGAATTTGTAGGTGGCTTTACTGTCGAAAGCCACAGGATTCTCATATCCAGGCTGAGGCTTGGCCTCGGCTACAAATTTGTAGTCTTCATCAAGGATAATGATGCCGATGTTGCGGAAATCGGAGTTTTCGTAACTACCTTCCTTAGCTTTCACTTCGATGTCGTAGTTCGGTTTGTCTTCAGTCATCGAGCCAAGTTCGTTATAGATGAATTTGGTGTCGAAGCCTGGGTATTCATATGTCGTTACGGTTTTCGAAGTCGATAACCCTCCTACGCCACTGGCAATGGCGCCACTAAGGTCGAGAATGTTCCAATCGCTAAGGAAATCGGCTACTTTGCCTCCAACTTCCCCTTTCCAAATATCGAAGTTCATTGAAAAAGCGTCGCGAGTCTGCGAATACGAGCCATCGGTGCGCATAAAAAGTTTTTTCCCGTTGCTCACGCTCGTTGGCTGGCCGCCTTCTAATTCGGTGTGCTTCATTATCTTCGTTGCACCGTCGACATTAATAGCGAAAGGCGTAACCTTTCCATCCACCATTTCGCCTATTTCGCCTGCGACATAAATAGCAATGTCAAAATGTGCAGTTATTCGGCATCCGGCGTTGACTGCCGAGCCTGATGGCGATATATATATTTCTCCTGAATTGCCCTGATTTGTTCCAATCTCTCGTTGGCCTTTTTCATCTTTTTTTGAGGAATAACTGATATCGAGAATCGATGAACCTTTTTTTTCGTAGATGAAAGGCGTAGAGCTTTCATGCTC
>JBJEKE010000333.1:0-6924 GCA_051878475.1 Muribaculaceae bacterium
ACTGCCATGCGTATGCTGTGCGGATTGAGCAAGCCATCGGAGGGACGTGCCACTGTGGCAGGATATGATGTGGCCACCCAGCCCGAAATGGTGAAACGCAACATCGGCTATATGAGCCAACGTTTCTCACTTTACGACGACCTCACAGTGTATGAAAACATGCGGCTGTTCGGCGGCATCTATGGCATGTCGATTTCGGCCATCAATGAGCGAGCCGACCTGATGCTACGCCAATTAGGCTTTCAGTCGGAACGCAACACCCGCGTGGCATCGTTACCACTGGGATGGAAACAGAAACTGGCATTCACGCTGAGCATCTTCCATAACCCAAGGATTGTGTTTCTCGACGAGCCTACCGGAGGTGTCGACCCCATCACACGCCGCCAGTTCTGGGAAATGATTTGCGAAGCTGCCGACAGCGGCATTACGGTGTTTGTAACCACTCACTATATGGACGAAGCCGAATACTGCGACCGCGTGTCGATTATGGTCGACGGCAGGATAAAAGCTCTCGATACGCCTCGTGAACTGAAACGGCAATTTGGAGTGAACTCAATGTACGACGTATTCCTGCAACTGGCCCGAAAGGCTAAACGCACATAAAACAGTCACTTGCCATGCATAGTCTTATCGTATTCATACACAAAGAATTCAAGCACATATTACGCGACAAACGCACCATGCTGATATTGCTGGTTATGCCTATCGTGATGATTATCCTCTTCGGGTTTGCCGTGACCAACGAGGTGAAAAACTCGCGCGTAGCGGTTCTCGACCATTCGAAGGACGACGCCACCCGAATAATATGCCAGCACATCGACCATTCGAAGTACTTCGACATAGTGGAATCAGTAACCGACATATCAGAGGTACACCAACTATTCCAACAGAACAAGATTGACCTTGCCATTGTGTTCAGCCCTGATTTTGAAAGCGAAATGATTCATTCGCAAAGTGCCCAGGTGCAGCTTCTTGCCGACGGCACCGATCCTAACCAAGCATCGGTGAGAACCGGCTATGCCCAAAGCATCATAGCCGGCAGTATGGCCGACCTATCGGAACGCCTCGGTGCAAAACAACCGATGCAAATTGTTCCAGTGGTGAAGATGCTTTACAATCCGCAAAGCCGAAGCGAGTATAATTTTGTTCCTGGTGTAATAGGACTGATACTCATGCTCATATGCGCCATGATGACCAGCATTGCCATAGTACGCGAAAAGGAGATGGGCACCATGGAGGTACTCCTCGTATCACCACTGCCACAAATCATAATCATAATGGCAAAACTCGTGCCCTATTTCATCATCTCATGCATCAACCTTGCCACCGTGCTCACCATATCTCAACTGGTGATAGGCATACCCATTGCCGGCAGCCTGATTGGCTTTATAGCCATAACCCTGCTTTTCATATTGGTGGCGCTATTGCTGGGGCTGTTCATATCGACGGTAGTCAACAGCCAATTGGCGGCCATGCTGCTGTCGCTGCTACTGATAGTGCCCACAGTATACCTGGCCGGCATTACGTTCCCCATCGAAAGCATGCCTGCACCGCTGCAAGTGGTGTCGACAATAATACCGGCACGATGGTATGTTGAAGCGGCACGCAAACTGATGATTCAGGGCGTTGAGATGGAATATGTAGTCCACGAGACCTTGGTGCTCGGCATTATGGCCGTTGTGCTGCTGTTGGTGTCGTGGGAAAAGGCGAAAACCCGATTATAATATAGCAATGATATTAAGATTTCTCATCGAAAAGGAGTTCAAACAGATGTTTCGCAACATCATTCTGCCGAAAGTGTTTGTAATGCTTCCGTTGGCGTTGATTTGCATCATGCCATTCGCTGCCACACAGGAGGTGAAGAATCTGACGGTCAGCATCATCGACAACGACCATAGCGGTTGGTCGGGCCGGTTGGTCAACAAGCTCGCTGCATCATCATATTTCAATGTTGTCAGCATATCGCAATCGTTCGAGCAGTCGATGAAACAAGTCGACTCCGGTAATGCCGACTTCATAGTGGAGATAGAACCACAGTTCGAGCGTCATCTTACAGTTGAAGGCATAAGCCATGTTATGATAACAGCTAATGCCGTGAATGGTGTGAAAGCGGGGCTTGGCTCATCGTATCTGTCGCAAATCATTGCCGACTACTCGGCACAACTTCGCGACGAATCGGGAATGTACACTTCGGCTGTGAGTATGGCACACTTCGACGTGTTGCCACGATATCTTTACAACCCCTCACTCGACTACAAGACATTTATGATACCGGGGCTCATAGGCATGCTGCTCGTGCTGATTGTTGGATTCCTTCCGGCACTCAACATTGTTGGCGAAAAGGAGAAAGGCACAATCGAACAAATCAATGTGACACCTATAGGACGCTTCGAATTTATCTTCTCAAAACTTATCCCCTACTGGTGCGTGGGACTCACCATCATGGGATATGCCATGGTTCTGGCATGGGCTGTCTACGGAATTGCCCCGGCCGGAAACATTGCCCTGATATTCCTTGTTGCCACGGTGTTTGTGCTGCTGGTATCTTGTCTCGGACTTATAGTGTCGAACTATTCCGGCACTATGCAACAGGCAGCGATGGTGATGTTCTTCTTCCTTATAATATTCATACTGCTCAGTGGCCTGCTCACGCCCATTGCCAGCATGCCCGATTGGGCTAAAGCCATCACCACGGTGAACCCGCTGCGCTATTTCATCGAGGCCATGCGCACCTTATATCTTAAAGGAAGCACCTTCAGTCAGATAGTGCCAAACATCATTATCCTCGCCATATATGCTGCCACAGTGTGGATATGGGCTATAATCAGTTACCGCAAAAGCAATTAATAGTTAGATTTTCGGCACAAAATGCATAAAATCCGGGAAATATGCGTATCTTTGCAACACTAACCACTTTAGGGGCTGACTGGCTTTGACAGCGTGTAGAGGTGGTAAGCAAGCACGCAGAGGGATGATGGCTTTCCTCTATAATCTCAGACATCGAACATTCAAATGGCGAAACTAACTACGCTCTCGCTGCCTAATCGAAGTACAGTAGATTACGCTTAATCTCCGCCACAGTGGCAGAGACGAGACATCACCCGATTGCCCGGTTCCGAGACGTTTCGATACGGTGGTGCAGATAATTCGGAAATAGGAGTTCATTTGCCTCGCGTGCGCTCCGAGATTTAGAGGCTAAGTTTCAGATTGGTGGTTGCGTGCCTGTCTGTTTCCGAAAACCAATTCGCAACTAAGCGTGTAGAAAACTTATTAGTTCCACGTTTGGACGAGGGTTCAATCCCCTCCAGCTCCACAAAAAAGAAGCGAGAACGCTTATGGCGTCCTCGTTTCTTTTTTTATGTTATTTCACTATCACTTTGCGGTGACCGGCTATATAGATTCCGGCCGGGAGCCCCGTAGTGGCTTCGTTGCTTGGCACCTGACTGCGAACCTTTATGCCTTGCAAGTTATATACGTCCACCAGACCGTTGTCGTCGGCGCCAACCGACACCACTGAGGAGTCGATGTCGGATAGCGATGCCTGACGCACATCGGTGGTGCTGAATTTGTTGAATTCAAGCTGGTCGAAGTATAGCTTGCCGCTCCACGCCGAGCCGTCGTTAGGCAGATGGCGTAGGAAGAAACTGTCGAAGTACCACACTCCGGTGAGCTGGTCGGAGCCGGTAAAGCTGAAATACTGGTCGTTTTTCATGTCCCATGCCACGAGTTTCCATCCCACAAAGTTAAGTTTCTCTTCAGGATTACGGTATTTTATGCCACCGCTGGTGCTGTTGGCATATACACGAGCCGAGACACGGTTGCCTGAACCGTCGCCATACACCCAGAACGACAGCACACCGTCGATGGTTTCGTGCTTGGTGTCAGCACCGTTGCCGTAATGGTCGCGAATGCACCACGACGAACCGGTGAATCCTTGGTCAAACGAATAATTGAGGAGCATGCTCGATGCACTGTTTTGGGCACATGTTATAGCGCAAGTGCCCACCGTGTTACCATCGCTTGTGATTCCGGTTGTAGAGCCGGAGCCACTCGGGGCCCAGAATCCATCGGCGCCGTCGAGCGGCAGCACAGTTTCAGCCTTAAGGCATGAGCGATATTCGGTTAGGAAACGGAACTTCATCTCTTCGGTGGCGTTGCCCGAAGCATCGGCCAATCCGGCCGCCACAGTCACCTCAATGCATTTGTCCTTAGGCAGGTCGGTTGCAGGATAGAAGTGTAGCACACCTTGGTCGTTGATGGTTGAATAGGTGATTTTGCCGACATAGCTGTTGCCATCGCTGTCGGCAACGGAGATGCAGTTGGCATAAGTATCGGCATCCCAAGCAATCGGTTCGTCATACACTATTCTAATTGCCGGACGGTAAGTAAAGAGCGACTCTCCTCCACGCTGAGGATAAGTGTCAACCACTTCAGGGGCAGCGGTGTCGGGATTCATAGTAGTAAAGGTGAGTGCGTAGTCGCCACCCTCAGCTCCATCGGCATCGCCATCGAGAAATTGGCCGGTGAGTGAGTTCTTTGCGACATCGCCCTTTATATATAATGTATAGGTTGTGGAATATTGACATTTCGACAGATATACCTTCAGAGTGTAATCGTCGTTCCACATCATCACAGGCGACAATTCGGGCGACATAGTCACTGCAGCCTTCACACTTGCACGGTCCATCTTGCGCGAGAAGGTAATTAAGAGTGGTTTTGTGATGTCGACGTTGTCGGTCGATTCCAGCGAATGCGAAACCACACAAGGCGGCACATTGCTGGTCATAGCCACATCGAGGAATGTGAAATATTCGGCAGTGGTGCCCTGATTGCCCTTGTTGGCTGTCACAGTCTTTGTGAGCGGTTCATAACCGGGTGCCGAGAACGATACTTCATAATCGTTTCCGCCGGTAAGTCCTTCAATCAGATAGAACCCGTTGTGGATAAGGTTGCGGTCGTTGGTGTATTTTTTGAAGAGCGACTCGTAGGAATCGGTGGTATAGCTTTTGCCATCGGTGCCGACTGTCACTCCGTCGAGTTTCTGTCCGCTTTCGGCATCAGTAACCACACCTGTAATGAAAGCCATGTCGGGCAATTCCATTCCGCGATATTTAAGAATCGACTGCATGGCAGCCACAGCTTCAAGCTTCTTGTAGTCATCGTTAAGGTTACGGCTCTGCTGCTCGGCAATGGTGTGGAACCCGGCTTCGCTAAGCAACGATGCCATATTTGAGCGACGATTCACCGACAGATACGGCATTTGATATTCGTGGGTATTTGATCCGTCGTAATAGCATCGGTCGGCAATGTTACCGCGCGTCGAAACTCGCATCACACCGGTGAGGTTCGGGCAAAGATACTCGCCGAAAGCCTTTCCGCCGTAGGGTGTCTTCTCATACACCACACCGTTCACTCGCCAGCCACCATACATGAACAGTGTGGTATTGTTAGAGCCACCGGCATCAGAATGGATTGAATAGTAGAAATCTGCATCCCATGTGTTGGCAATGTCGGTGCGTTCAGTGAGCGACACGCTGGTGGCATCGTCGTAACGGCAAAGCATTATGTTCGATTCCTGCATATCGGTGTAGTCGAGCAAGTATTGCTTGACAGCAAGCGCTACACGCAATGTTTTCTGCGCTTCGGAATAGTTGAACAGCCCCATGTTCTCGGTCATGGAGTGACCAGGGTCGAGAAATAGCTTGAAATCGCCCCAACCGGTAGCCTTTTCGGCAGCCGAAACCAGCAAAGGCATAGACATGGCTATTGCCATGATGTGCTTTATATATGTTTTCATGGCAATTAGAGTTTAATGTCAACGGTATATATTGCGCGGTCGGCCTCGTTCTCAAACACCATACTTGTGCCTTGGCGGTTAACCGATGGAGTCATCGGAATAAACATTGCATTGTCGAGCAGCACGCAAATGACACGAGTGGCCACATTAACGGCACACACTTTCGACGAAGTGATGCGCATGCCATCGTCGGCAGTGATGGTATACACCACCCATTTGCCGTCGGGGGTCCATGTAGGGTTAAGACCCTTGCCAAGGCCAACGAGCTCTGAGCCGTCAGATGCATTCATTGCCATCATTCCACGGCCGGGCACCTGAAATACTACCTTGGTTCCATCGGGCGACAGCGATGGATTGATAATCACCGTGCCGGTGTATTCCTTAAGCGATTCTATGCGCGCAGCAGCACCGGCAGGGTCTTCCACCAGAATTGAATAAGCAGTCTCAGCCGGGATGGTCTTTGGCATGCTTTTTATTCCGAGAGCACGTCGCTCGTCGGCAATGCGTACGCTGAGTTCGTCGTTTCCGTTCCACATCGGGAATCCTTTGAGGCCACGAGTGGCCGCAAGCAAAGTGGTTGCTGCACCATCGGCTACATTCCAAGCCTTTATCTCGTGCATCAGCTTTCCATCGGCAATCACCGAGGTGCGGCCAATGATTATGGAGGCGTCGTCGGTCCATCGCATACGATAGCCGACACCGGCATCCGACGAAATTTGCCTTATCGACTTGTCTGTCAAACTGTAAACATAAATTCCATGATATCCGTCGCCCGCGGCAGCAATATATCGGCCGTCTGGACTCCACTGAGGCGAAAGCAGCCCGCTCTCGCTCTCCATCACACGCAATGGGCTACTTACCACAGCCGGCTGCGACCACGCTACCACCGCTGCAAGCGCCATAAGTGCAATTGACAATACTCTTTGTTTCATCGTAATTAAGGTTTATAATCTATAACGAATGGGTGGGGGAAATTACTGCGTCCCATCTGCTGGCAAAGATAGTGCAAATCGAGTGCAAAACAATCAAGTTTACTTGAATTTGTTTTGCCGAGATGCAGCCTATCTTATTTAAAGATAGTGCAAATCGAGTGCAAAACAATCAAGTTTACTTGAATTTGTTTTGCC